>DATFJA010000305.1:0-4164 GCA_035269545.1 Salegentibacter sp. | reverse complement strand
AGTTGCACCGATAGTTGCGTGATTGGAATGAAGAATGTCACTATGAATGAGCCTTTCTTCGTGGGACATTTCCCGGGAAAACCGGTAATGCCCGGCGTACTTCAGGTAGAAGCTATGGCTCAAACAGGAGGTATTCTTGCGCTGAAATCGGTTCCGGATCCAGAAAACTATCTTACCTATTTTATGAAAATAGATAATGTAAGATTTAAACAACAGGTAGTACCTGGAGACACTTTAATATTTAAATTAGAATTACTTGCGCCTATTCGCCGCGGAATTTGCCAAATGCAAGGCTATGCTTATGTAAATGGTAAATTAGCTACCGAGGCTGTACTTATGGCGCAAATTGTAAAATCAAAATAAATTATATGAACCAGCCTTTAGCTTACGTCCATCCCGGAGCCAAAATTGCTAAGAATGTAGTAATAGAACCTTTCACCACAATTCATAATAACGTGGTAATAGGCGAGGGAACCTGGATAGGATCTAACGTAACTATAATGGAAGGTGCCCGAATTGGAAAGAATTGCAGTATTTTTCCGGGAGCCGTTATTTCTGCTATTCCGCAGGATAAAAAATTTGACGACGAAGATACTATTACGGTAATTGGAGATAATACTACTATTCGAGAATGTGTAACCATTAATAGGGGAACTACAGACCGAATGAAAACCGTGATCGGGAAAAATTGCTGGATTATGGCTTATTGCCATATAGCACATGATTGTATTGTTGGAGATAATTGTATTTTCTCTAATAACAGTACACTTGCCGGTCATATAAATGTTGGAGACTACGTGATTTTAGCCGGAATGGCGGCGATTCAACAGTTTTGTAGTATAGGTAGGCATGCCTTTGTTACTGGCGGCTCGTTGGTAAGAAAAGATGTGCCACCCTTTGTAAAGGCAGGAAGAGAACCGCTCTCTTATGTTGGTATTAATTCTATTGGCTTACGCCGAAGAGGCTTTACTACCGAAAAAATTCGTGAAATACAGGATATTTATAGAATTCTGTATCAGAAAAACTATAATAACACCCAGGCTGTTGCTATTATTGAAGCTGAAATGCAGGCAAGCGCAGAAAGGGACGAAATATTAGAATTCATTAAAAACTCGCAACGAGGTATCATGAAAGGATACTTTAGTTCAAATTAAAACTGATTCAAATGGCAAGTACAAGTGATATTAGAAACGGATTGTGTATTCGTTACAACCACGATATTTTTAAGATAATTGAATTTTTACATGTAAAACCAGGTAAAGGACCTGCTTTTGTGCGTACCAAACTTAAAAGTGTAACTACTGGTAAAGTTGTGGAAAATACGTTTTCAGCTGGGCATAAGATTGAAGATGTTCGTGTAGAGACCCATAAATTTCAGTATTTATATAATGATGGCGAATTTTATCATTTTATGAATGTTGAAGATTATACCCAAATTCGTTTGGTTGAAGAAGCTTTAGACCAGCCAAAACTATTAAAGGAAGGTGAAGTGGTAACTGTTATAATCAATACTGAGGATAACGCACCTCTTTCTGTCGAAATGCCTGCCAGTGTAGTATTGGAAGTAACACATACCGAACCGGGAGTAAAAGGAAATACAGCTACAAATGCTACCAAACCGGCAACAGTTGAAACCGGAGCCGAAGTAAATGTTCCTTTATTTATAAATGAAGGAGACAAAATAAAAGTAGAAACCGAAAAAGGGACTTATAAGGAAAGAATGAAAGAGTAGTTCTTTCAGAAATACCTGACTGAAGCTTTAAGTTTGTCATCCTGAAATATCCCGAAGTTTCGGGATATTTCAGGATCTAGGATAATAAAAATTAATATTCATGTTAGAATCCCGAAGCAAATTCGGGATAAAGACTGGAACAAGTTAGCTTAACGTTAAAGGATTTTTTATCTTTTTCTATATTAATATTTATCAATATGAAATTTCCACAGGAACATACACTACAACAAATAGCCACTATTATAGATGCTCAATATATTGGTGAGGCCAATTTTTCCGTAAAAGGAATGAATGAAATTCACGTGGTAACACCGGGCGATATTGTTTTTGTAGATCATCCGAAATATTACGATAAAGCTTTAAATTCTGCTGCTACCGTAATTTTGATAAATAAAAAAGTAGATTGTCCTGAGGGTAAAGCTTTGCTAATTTCAGAAGATCCTTTTTCCGATTTTAATAAGCTTACTCAATATTTTAAACCTTTTCAGAAATCTGAAAAATCTATTTCAGATTCAGCTCAAATTGGTCCTGGTACGCATATTCAGCCTAATACTTTTATTGGGAATAATGTGAAAATAGGTAGTAACTGTATAATTCATTCCAATGTTAGTATTTATGATAATGCAGTTATTGGTGATAACGTTATTATTCACTCTGGAACTGTTTTAGGTGGTGATGCTTTTTATTATAAAAACAGGCCAGAAGGTTTTGATAAACTAAGATCTGGTGGGCGCGTTGTTATAGAAGACAATGTTGAAATTGGCGCTAATTGCACTATAGATAAAGGCGTGACAGGAGATACAACTATCAAAGTAGGTTCTAAGCTAGATAATTTAATTCAGGTTGGTCACGATACAGTTATCGGTAGAAAATGCCTTATCGCAAGCCAGGTTGGAATTGCAGGTGCTGTAATTATTGAAGATGAAGTTACCGTTTGGGGCCAGGTTGGAATGCGTAGTGGAATTACCGTAGAAAAAGGCGGAGTGCTTATGGGACAGGCCGGAATCACCAAATCTACCAAAGCAAATAAAATATACACAGGGAACCCAGCAATGGAATCCAGAGCTAAATTAAAAGAGTTGGCACTTTTAAGGCAATTACCTAAATTGCTGGAAAAATTAAAATAAAAAACTATGGGCGTAAAAAGTAAAGAGATTGTTGAGAATTTTTATACCTCTTTATTTAAAGGGGAAGAAGGAATATTAGACAATTACTTACATCCCAATGTAAATCTTACCTGGTATGGCACCACCGGACTTAAAAAACTGGATTTTGCCGAGATATTGGAACTAAGAGATGATATGGCAAAAAACTTCGAGGAGTTAAAAGCCGAAATTGAAAAGATCGTAGAGGAAGACCATCAAATCGCTATTCAATTTACCTACCACGTAAAAACTATAGAAAATCCCGACGAAGAAATGCCACTTGCTCACTTCATGGCTATCTGGGAATTAAAAGACAATAAGCTTTTTAAGGGTGTTCAAATCTCACAACTTGGAGAAGAAATAGACGAAAGTCCCTGGTCTTAAAATTTTAGCTTTCTCAAACAATATAGTTTTAGGCTAAAACTTTAGTTCAATTTTAAGACTAAAAGCCTAATAAACATTCAAAAAACTTTAGGTTTTATTTTTAAAAACCTACTTTTGTAATCGCAAAAATCAAAAAATTTATGAGCGTTTTAGTCAATAAAAATTCAAAAATAATAGTTCAGGGATTTACCGGTAGCGAAGGTACTTTTCACGCTGAACAAATGATAGAATACGGAACCAACGTTGTTGGAGGTGTAACTCCAGGTAAAGGAGGTCAAAAACACCTTAACAAGCCGGTTTTTAATACTGTATCTGATGCTGTTGAAAAAACAGGAGCAGATGTTTCTATAATCTTTGTACCGCCGGCTTTCGCTGCAGATGCAATTATGGAAGCTGCAGATGCTGGGATTAAAGTGATTATTACAATTACTGAAGGTATTCCAGTTGCAGATATGGTAAAAGCTTACGATTATATTCAGGATAGAGATTGCCGTTTGGTAGGTCCTAACTGTCCTGGAGTAATTACTCCGGGAGAAGCGAAAGTTGGTATTATGCCAGGTTTTGTTTTCAAAAAAGGAAAAGTAGGAATTGTATCTAAGTCTGGTACTTTAACTTACGAAGCTGCAGATCAGGTTGTAAAACAAGGTCTTGGAATTACTACCGCTATTGGTATTGGTGGAGATCCAATTATTGGAACTACTACAAAAGAAGCCGTAGAATTATTGATGAATGATGATGAAACCGAATGTATCGTTATGATCGGTGAAATTGGAGGTCAATTAGAGGCTGATGCCGCTACATGGATTAAAGAAAACGGAAATAAAAAGCCGGTTGTAGGTTTTATAGCCGGTGAAACTGCACCAGCAGGCCGTACAATGGGTCACGCAGGAGCAATTGTTGGTG
>DATFJA010000304.1:0-2888 GCA_035269545.1 Salegentibacter sp. | reverse complement strand
TTCCGTCTTCATCTATAATATTCACCGTAATTCTACCCTGGCCACGAAGGCTGTTACCTTCTTTAAAATAAACCATCCCTGCAACTTCACCTAAAACTTCTACAGGAACTTCAATTTCCTGGAACTGGTTTGGAATGGTATGCACTTTTATCTTTTCATTCTTAACCTTCCACGCAATATTATCCAGGCTGTTTGGATCAACTTCCAGGATGAGATCAATATAAGGTTGAAGTTCGGTAATTCTAAGTACCGTTTCGTCTTCATTATAGGAAAGCCTGCCAGACATGTTTTTAATTTCCATTCCACTTACCGCAGGCTCCATAGGATCTCTTTTTCCGTTGGTATTATAGTCTAAGAACGGAATAATACTTAATGCGGCTTTAGACATAGCAGTGCGGTTATTTGCCATTATATAACCTGTATTATCGTCTAATAATAAACTTCCGCGAGCAGATTGTACAAAAGAATTGTTTCTATTCCCAAGTCTTGAAGTTACAGAGGTTTGCGCAAAATTGAAAGCATACCTTAAACCGACTTCAAAAATATGAGCGTCCCGCAAAAGATTGTTTTCGTAAGCAAAATTGACAAAACCCTGCTCAAAAACCGGGCGTTCTATTTCTAGAATTATATTGTTGAATTGATTTCGACTAAAATCATATTGTATCTGTGGTGAAAAAAGGAATTTATTCGGAAGCCTGTAGTTCTGAGAAAGTGAGGTATAAATTGTGGGCTCTTTTACACGATCGTTATAAATCCCGTAAGTAGTAAGGTTGGTGCTAATACCCATTATTGCGCCAGAAAGTAATAATTGTGCCGTAGTAAACTCGGTAGTGGGCATAATGATCTGGTTCACACTAAACCGACTAAACATCGAGAAATTTTTAGTTCGAATAGGTGCCGAAAAGCTTATTTTTCTTTCTTCCAGGTAATTAAAATTAATAGCGGTTTGATCTTCATCATATTTTATATAATTAAGGTCTACCTGAAGATTTCCCGGGGTTCTATAACTCAAAATTCCTTCTCCTTTAACGCCGTGCATATATTCACCTGTGAAGAGAAAATTTGAAGCAAAACGGATGGAAGAATTTACAAAAGGCATCACTTCCCCGCTGGTAACACCGGTAAGATATTCTGCCCCACCACCAATAGTTACGGCATTACTTAATCCGTAATTAAAATTTACGCGAGAAAAGCGATTTAGCTCATCATTTTCAACAATTCCTGCGCTAAGCGTATATTCTAATTCATTTTTAGGAACAAAATTATAAGGAATATTAATTACTCTTTCCTGGATCCGTTCTTCCCCGTATGGGCCGTAAAACCTAAGGCTTACTGCGGTGTTTCCATACATTAACGGAACATCAAACGTATAGAAACCCGAGGCATCAGCCTGGGTAAATTCAACTAAAATATTGTTCACATATAATTCTACCGTCCAGCGTGGTTCCGTATAATCGTTTAGCACATAAGTTCCAAAAGACCTGCGGTTTTGAAATGGGCTATTGCTTATTTGTACGCCACTAACAGGGGCAAATAGGGAAGAGGTAGCACGTGTAAAGATCCTACCTGCGGTTACCTGTCGAAAAACTTTATTATCATTATTTACATAACGCCATTGGTAAAATTGGTTTCGGGAATCAAAAGGAACTCGGGTAGAATAGTTAAGCATGAGGTTGGTTTCCCCACCTAAAAACATAGTACCAAGACCTAAAGATAAGCGATTATCATCTTCAAATTCACTTTGCTGTGTAGTGACCACACCCCAATCTAAAGCCCCTCCTTTAAAAAAAGGATAAGGCCTTGCCATGGTAGTATCGGGTTCTATAATACCTTTTACCCGATTAAGATTTTCCCTTACTTTCTTAAGTCGCATTTCTTTTATAACAGGCAGGTCTTTTTCAGTCTTCATGGTTACTGAGAGACTTCTAAAAGAAAAGTCTGTATTTAAGCCGAAAATTTGTCCAAAAAGATTCGATTTTAAATATAGGTTAAGCGGTGTTTTTATGTATTGCTCATCACCAAGCGCAAATTCCTGATCTTTATAGAGAATTCTATTCTCTGACGGATTTATTACGTAAGAAGAATCGGGATGAATAATAAATCCTTTTACACCATCTTCGGTTTCTTCATTTTTGATCTTTAAATAATCAAAAAGTTCTTTGACAGGGATATAGGCATCCTGACCTTTAATAGCGATAGGAATTTCTATTACCCCAAGATCGGGCACATTCATTTCTACGCTTAACTCATCGTATTCAGGAAAATCTTCCTGGGCTATTGTGGAAAATGAGAAACAAAAGAAACATAAAAAGCCTAAGTAAAGTTTTAAAGAAAACTTTGTTAAGAAAAATCGAAATAGTGAATGCATTAACCGGGGAGTGCTTACTATTGATGAATAAAGTTAAGGGTAAATGTACCAAAATAGGTACCGGGTAGGGTGCCGGAATTGTCCGAAGGTATTCGCAGCGTACCTCCTATAAAAACTTCATTTGGTGTTTGCGCATTTGATGCCTGTGTGACAAAAGTTCGTTGGCCAGTACTAAAGCTGTTAATAAAAAGTTGAATCTGGAGTCCGGTATCTTGATTTTCTAATGTATAACTCCCCATATCTTCAATGTGAATAATGGTGCCCGGATTGGCATAAACATCGAATAAAGCTGCCGAAACAGGCTGACCAAAATTGAGCTCAAAAATATCGCCATCTACCGTTCGCTGATTATCATAACTTACAGTAACATTGCCACCGCTGTTTCCAGCCGTAAACGAACCAAAATTTAGGTCTCTGGAAGTTCTTACTTCAACTTCTATTGGAATAGGCGGATTTTCCTGCGCGCTAACTTCTAATACTGAAAATATAAGCAGTAAAAACAAAAAAGTGTGATTATATA
>DATFJA010000303.1:0-2907 GCA_035269545.1 Salegentibacter sp. | reverse complement strand
GTGCTACTAGTCTCAATGAAATTAGAACCATTGAGACTGGACCAAATACCTGGACCGGCGCCGAAAACAACAACTGGAATAACACCAATAACTGGAGTTGCAATAGCCTGCCAACCTTAGAAACTGAGGTACTAATTCCTGAAAATTTAGTTTCAGGAAATTATCCCGAAATTTCTGCCGGCACTAATGCCTTATCTAAAAACTTAAATATCGAAAGTAATGCTTCAGTTTTGGTTACAGATAACTGGTTGCGAATCGCAGGTAATCTTACCAATAATGGAATTCTAAATACCGAAAGTGGAAGTATCTCTTTTGAAGGAAATTCAGCACAAACAATTCCTGGTGGAGCTTTTGAAAATAATCGCGTTCAAAATTTGAGGATTAATAATACCTCAGGAGTCACCTCCTTAGCAATTATTGAACTCACTGGAGAATTGCTGGTCGAGACCGGAACTTTTAATACGGGAGACCAACTCACTTTAATTTCCAACAATGTCCAAACCGCCCTCATCAATGGTAGTGGAAATGGCGAAGTGATTGGACAGGTAAGCATGCAACGCTATCTCGATAAAGCATTTGGGTATAAATATTTTAGTTCTCCCTTTCAAAATTCTGTGGTAGGCGATTTTGATTCCTTTATGAATTTTACAGATCCCGTTAGTGGTTTTCCTCATTTTTATAGATATGAAGAAAACCGGAGAGTAGACAGCCTTGACCTTGATGCCACGGGTTGGGAAACTTTTACAGAGACCACAAACACATTGAATGTTGCTGAAGGATATGCACTTAATTTTGGCACCTCCACCACTGCACAAACCATAGAATTAACCGGTACAGTAAATAACGGAGCCATTCCGGCACGCTCGTTAGAAAATAATCATCGCGAATATACCAAAGGTTTTCATTTGGTCGGTAATCCTTACCCCTCGCCTATCAACTGGAAGGCATCACAAGGTTGGACCAGGACGAATATAGACGATGCTATCTACTTTTTTAATGCCAGTGAAGATGACCAATATACCGGAACTTACACTGCTTACATAAATGATCTTTCTACCGGAGACGCCACTACTCCTAATGTTATTCCTTCTATGCAGGGTTTTTTTATAAAGGTAAGTGATTCAGATACAAAAAATAAGGTAACGGGAAGCTTTGGAATGAATAACAGTGTCCGAATTACTAATTTTGACCAGGGATTTTACAGGTCACAACTTGATGATGAGAAATCCTTAATTCGATTAGAAGCTGGATTCAATAGCGCTTCTAAAAAAGATCCCATGATAATCTATTTTTCTTCTTATGGGACTCGTAATTTTGAAAAGGAAATGGATGCGCATAAATTAATGAACACTGATCCTAAGGTTCCTAGTTTTTATAATTTAACTGAGGATAGAAAAGAATTGGCTATAAATGCAATTCCTTTTCCTGATACCAAGAATTATAAAAAAATTCCATTGGGAATAAAAGCTGATCAAAATGGGCTGATGCAGATCAACTTAGCCTCTATAGAGAATTTAAGCCCGAACTTCAATATTTATTTAATAGACCACGTAAAAAGTATTGGGCAGAATCTAAGCAGAAATCCTAAATACACTTTTAATATTAAAGCAGGAACACATAATTCCAGGTTCGAATTAATGTTTTCAGAAGAAGAAGTTCCAAGCCCGGCAATTGCATTTAACGAACCTTTTGATATTGAAATAAGAGATGGCGATGTAATTGTAAAATTGAATTTGGAAGAAAATCAGGATGGCATTTTACGTGCAAGCACAATTACCGGTCAGGTTCTCCAGGTAAAACCAGGTGGTGGTAAAGACGAAATTATTTTTGACGGAATCACCAGTGATGGCGTTTATATAATTAATCTTCAGATTGGTAACGCCCAATATGCTAAAAAAATAGTAATAAAAAAATAAGTAAAAACTATGCAAAATAGACGATTATATAATCACACTTTTTTGTTTTTACTGCTTATATTTTCAGTATTAGAAGTTAGCGCGCAGGAAAATCCGCCTATTCCAATAGAAGTTGAAGTAAGAACTACACAGTTTCTGAATTTTGGATCTTTTACCGTAGGCACCAATGGCGGTACTGTAAGGGTCGGCTCTGATGGTAATAGAACTGCCAACGGTGATATATACCTGCTAAATATGGGAGCAAGTCCTTCTTACGCAATATTTGATGTTTATGCAAACCCCGGAACCATTATTCAAATTCAGCCTCATCTGGAGACTACACTTTCCGGTCCATCGGGAAGTGATGTAAAACTTCGAGTTAATTTACACCAGGATATTAGCACAGGTTCTACTTTTGTTGTTACAACGTCTCCGCAGGAAGTTTTTGTGGGAGGTACTTTATATATAAATAGTCAATTAGCAGGTCCTCCAGGTCCATACAATGGTAATTTGCGTTTAACTTTTATTCACCAATAGTAAGCACTCCCCGGTTAATGCATTCACTATTCCGATTTTTCTTAACTAAGTTTTCTTTAAAACTTTTCTTAGGCTTTTTATGTTTTTTTTCTTTTTCGCTTTCGTCAATCGCCCAGGAAAATTTGCCTGAATACGATGAGTTAAGCGTAGAAATGAATGTGCCCGATCTTGGGGTGATAGAAATTCCAATTGCTATTAAAGGTCAGGATGCCTATATTCCTGTGAAAGAACTTTTTGATTATTTAAAGATCAAAAATGAAGAAACGGAGAATGGTATAAAAGGTTTTATAATTCATCCCGATTCTTCTTACGTTATAAACCCGTCAGAGAATAGCATTCTTTATAAAGATCAGGAATTTGCGCTTGGTGATGAGCAATACATAAAAACACCGCTTAACCTATATTTAAAATCGAATCTTTTTGGACAAATTTTCGGCTTAAATACAGACTTTTCTTTTAGAAGTCTCTCAGTAAC
>DATFJA010000302.1:0-6656 GCA_035269545.1 Salegentibacter sp. | reverse complement strand
CTTCAGAGAAATCATAGAATTCGAATTTCAAGAATCAGAAATATACTAAATAAGAAGTCGACCAAATAACTTTTAAAATATCCGTCGACCCTATACTGAAAACTCTGCAAGCAATTTAGTTCTCAATTTTATGATAAGAGTTTTTCCTATATCCAAACAGAATTTTGAGATAAAACTTATTCTTCTAAAAAGCGTAAATTTATTGAAGGATCTTATTAAAAGAAACGATTAGAATATTTTAAATAAAGAATATGAAACTAGTAAACTTATCGGTAATAATTCTTTTATTGAATTTCAATTATCTAATATCCCAAAATAATGAATCCTGTGCTTGCTGTACAGAAGATCATAAGGCTTTCGATTTTTGGATTGGAGATTGGACTGTTTATAATTCCGAAGGGGATATTATTGGAGCTAATAAAATTGTGAAAAAACAGGATGGATGTGTATTACAGGAAAACTGGACATCTTCAAACCAAACCAATACCGGTACAAG
Organism: Salegentibacter sp.; assembly: GCA_035269545.1. GTDB lineage: Bacteria > Bacteroidota > Bacteroidia > Flavobacteriales > Flavobacteriaceae > Salegentibacter. Next base: position 6,160 of record DATFJA010000302.1, on the reverse strand, counting down.
TTATAATTTTTTTGATTCGACCGATAATAGCTGGAACCAGGTTTGGATTAGCAACGCCGGCAATGTGCTTAAGCTAAAAGGGAATTTTAATAGCAAAGGAGAGATGGTCCTTAAAAGTGAACTGGTTGAAGATTCAAAAGGGGACTATTACAACCAGATTACCTGGTCAAAAAACAAGGATGGTTCGGTTACTCAAAAATGGATAATCATCGATGAGAACGGTGATATCCTTCGGGACGTTTTCAGCGGAATTTATAGAAGATCCGATTGATAATCCAGGGTTTTGCGCTTATCGATCAAACCTAAAAAGTGTATCATCTTTTATAAATTAAGCTTATTGCCTTGAGCAGGTAGTAAACTTCTCATGCCTGTTAATTTGATCAACTACTATTTTATCTTTTATTAATACATGTAAATATCAGTAAATCAGTATTTTATTTGTGACGCAGGTTAGAAATCTTTACTTTAGAAAGACTAACCAATACTTAATTATTATGCATTTATATATCAAATTGCTTAAAAGGTGCAGTCCGTTTTTGATTATACTTTTAATTCCCGCCTTCCTTTTGTCTTGTAAAAATGAACCAAAATCAAAAGAGGTATCTTATAATTCTGAACTGAAATCTTCCCAGGATAAATCCGGAAATGAAGTAGCTGATTTAATTAATATACGTACCGAGAATATGGATATTATAATGCCGGATACCCTTCAATCGGGATGGAATACTTTTAAGTATTCAAATGATTCAGACATGGTGCATCTTATTCTTGCAGATAAATTACCTATTGTTGATGGGGAACAGATTGGGGCAGAAGATCTGGAAACCGAGGTTGGACCCGTTTTTCAAAAAGGAATGGATCTTATAATACAGGGCAAGCAAGAGGAAGGCTTTGCTGAATTTGGTAAGTTTCCCAAATGGATTGGAGAAATTAAATACACCGGGGGAATTGGTCTTCTATCTGCTGGAGAAACAAGCCGGGTAACTTTTAAGCTTGAACCTGGTTTATATAGATTTGAATGTTACGTAAAAACAGGCGGACAATTCCATACTAGCATGGGCATGTATAAAGAAGTGGTGGTGACTGACCAAGAATCTTCTACAACTCCTCCTTCTTCCGATATCACTGTAAATCTTTCTTCTGATAATGGTATAGAGATTATAGGTGAGATTGAATCAGGACCCCAAATTGTAGAGGTTAATTTTAAAGATCAAAAAGTTCATGAACATATGTTGGGGCATGATTTGAATCTTGTAAAGATTGATGAAAATACTGAAATTCAGGAACTGGAAAAATGGATGAACTGGATAGAGCCAAAAGGTCTGGAAACTTCAACAGAGCCGGCTGTGTTCCTCGGGGGAATTCAAGACATGCCTGAAGGCAATAAAGCATATGTAAACTTTAATTTAAAACCCGGAAAGTACGCTTTCATTGCTGAAGTACCGGAAGCTTCTAAAAAAAATATGCTAAAAGTTTTTACTGTTCCTGCCGATTAAAAATCTAAAAGCGAATATCTTAGATGGTCTATCATTCTTTTTAATTAGAAAGAAATATTGTTTTATAAGCTTCTTCAATTAGAGCTTTTAATGGAAGTAAGACTAATTATGGCTTATTCAACAAAGGCTAATTTTAATACAATGCCCTGTCTCTTTTCGGTAATATTCTTACTTTTAGCGGTACTTTAAAGTCTATTGAAAAAGTTAAAAGAGAACATGCCTAAAGCTATAGTAATAGGTTCGGGAATAGCCGGGATTGCCACTGCATTAAGATTAAGAAAAAAAGGTTACGAGGTTCAGGTATTCGAAAGTAATTCCTATCCTGGAGGTAAACTTCATGCCTTTACAAAAGACGATTTTAGGTTTGACGTTGGGCCTTCGCTATTTACTATGCCCCATTTTGTAGATGAACTCTTTGAATTGTACAACCTCGATCCCCGGGAATATTTTAATTACAAATCTAAACAAACGATCTGTAATTATTTTTGGGAGGATGGAACCAGGTTCTCTGTAAAAAAGGATACGAAGAAATTTATAGAAGATGCTGTAGATACTTTTGACACTCATACCGAGGAACTGGAAGATTATATAGCGAACGCCAGGGAAAAATATGAGCTTACTTCAGGGATTTTTCTGGAAAAGTCCCTACACAAAGCATCTACGTATTTCTCTCTCGAGACGCTAAGAGCCTTGTCGCAAATGCAAAAGCTTCATATTAACCAAAATCTAAATCAGCTAAACGAAAGCAGTTTTAAAGATGCACGATTGGTACAGCTGTTTAACCGCTATGCTACCTATAATGGTTCGTCACCATACCAAACGCCCGGAATCATGTCAATGATACCGCATCTCGAAATGCATTATGGTACTTTTTTTCCTGAAGGAGGGATGCATAGTATTACGCAAAGCCTGTTCAATCTTGCCCAGGATCAGGGTATAGATTTTCATTTTGAGGAAACTGTAAATAAAATTAATCATACTGGTAAAAAAGTCACCGGAATAACTACCTCTAAATCATCTTATGAAGCTGATATTGTGGTTTCCAATATGGACATATTTCCTACCTACCATAAACTGATCAAGGATCTTAAGAAGCCCGAAAAGACATTAAAGCAGGAAAGATCCAGTTCTGCACTCATTTTTTACTGGGGTATCAATAACAATTTTCCACAGCTTGATCTCCACAATATTTTATTCAGCAGTGATTACCGTGAGGAATTTAGAATGATATTCCAGGAAAAATCTCTGTCAAAAGATCCAACGGTATATATTAACATCACCTCCAAAGAAAACCCTGATGACGCCCCTAAGGCTGCAGAGAATTGGTTTGTAATGATCAATGCACCGGGAAATTACGAACAGGATTGGGAAGCACTGGTCGCCAAAGCGCGAGAACATATAATTCAAAAAATTAACCGTGTTTTGGGAGTTGAACTGGAAGATCTTATTGTAAGTGAAAGCATTATGGATCCGGTAAAGATTGAAAATGACACCAGCTCTTATCGGGGTGCTCTATATGGTGCGGCAAGTAATTCCAAATTTGCGGCTTTTCTACGCCATCCTAATTTTAGTAGTCAGCTGAAGAATCTCTACTTTTGTGGTGGATCTGTACATCCCGGAGGTGGAATTCCGCTCTGCCTGATGTCAGCCAAGATAGTATCCGAACTTATACCTGCACCATGAATCAGTTAAGTCTCAATTTAAACCGTGGGAATTTTAAACTCACATTTTCCGTTTTTGTGCTGGTACTTTTTCATATTTCAGCGATCATTGGCGTAAGCCTGGGATATAAAGAATGGTTTGTAGAGAAAACACCCTTTACGTTATTGCTTTCCTTTCTATTGCTTATCTGGAATTTTCCTATTGAGACTCCGAAAAAATGGCTGCTGGCTGCGGTTTTCTTTTTCAGCGGAATGCTCGCGGAATGGGTTGGAGTGAATACTGGCTGGCTGTTTGGGGACTATGCCTACGGAGAAAATATGGGGCCTAAGTTTGATGGGGTTCCTTACCTTATAGGTATTTACTGGGCGGTGCTCACCTTTATCACCGGAAGAATTTCCAGCAGATTTTCAGATAAATTAATAATAAGAATTTTTACCGGCGCTTTCTTAATGGTTTTGCTGGATTATGCAATGGAGGTTTCAGCTCCTATTTTCGATTTCTGGACCTTTAATGGAGGAATAGCTCCTGTAGAGAATTATATCACCTGGTTTGTTGTTGCTGCCTTGCTTCATTGGCTTTATCAAAAAGCAAACTTCAAGGGGGATTTTAAGTTCTCAATTTCCCTGTATCTCGTATTATTCATATTTTTTGGCTATTTCTATGTGTACTACAGTATATGATTTCGCCATAATAGGAGCGGGGGCTGCCGGGATTCACCTTGCTTTGGCGATGCAGGAAGACAGTTTTTTCTTAGACAAAAAAATATTGATCCTTGAAAAGGATGCTAAAAACATTAATGATAAAACCTGGTGTTTTTGGGAAGCCGGGAAAGGAAAATGGGATGCTTTGCTCGAGCATACCTGGGAAAACGGCATAGTACACACCGGCGATAAAGAAATACAGCTTGATATTGGGGACTACAATTATAAAATGATCCGTTCCCTCGATTTTTATGATTACGGACTTGAAAAATTAAAAGGCGATACCAGGTTCTATTGGTTTAAGGAAGAGGTTTCTGAAGTAATGAGTGTTGGAGATACAGTTATGATTACTGCAGCTGAAAATTCTTACCAGGCAAAACAAGTCTTCGATAGCCGGGTATCTGCAGGTAATAATGAGATTGCAAGCGCCAATACTGTCTTACAGCATTTTAAAGGCTGGTTTATAGAAACTGAAGAAGCAATATTTGATCCTAACCATTTTACCATGATGGATTTTAGGCTTACCTGGAAAGACCGCAACAGTTTTACCTACCTGCTTCCTTTTTCTGAAAGATCTGCATTGGTCGAATTCACCTTTTTTAGTCCCGATATTGTAGATGAAGCTGTGTACGATCAAATGCTTCAGAATTACGTGGAGCAAATCCTGAAGCCGGGAAAATTCCGTGTTACTGGTACCGAGAGTGGGGTCATACCCATGTCAGATTATCCCTTCCATCGGCATAATACCAGGCAGATTACAAAAATAGGAACCGCCGGTTCCTGGGTAAAGCCTTCTTCGGGTTATTCTTTTAAAAATGCAGAAGTTTTTTCACAGAAACTTCTTACCAACATTAAAGAGGGAAGAGAGCCTTCGGCCGGTATTTTTTCACAAAAACATCGTTTTTATGATTCACTCTTCCTGAATATTCTAAAAAATAAGAACCACCTGGGACAATCTTTGTTCAGCAGCATGTATAGTAAAAATTCGGGTGAACAAATTCTTCGTTTTCTGGATGAAGAAACAGGTATCAGGGAAGACCTGAAAATTATGGCCGGTTTTGATCCTTTACTGTTTATGCAAGCACTATGGGCAAAATTCAGGGCTTAGAAGCTAACTATTTTTTATATTGTTTCAGCTCTGGCAGCGGTTCTTTTCCCTGCCATTTCCCTTCAGAACGGTAAGCTTGAAACCTGGAAAACAATTCTTCTTTGTACCAGTCTAATTCCCGCGTTTTTTTTATGGCCGTTTGGTGACCTTTTGCCGCATAAGCATAGGCCATCATAGCATCCTGGTTCTCCCAAATACTAAAAGTTGCCATTTGGAGAATCGGAATTTCTCCTATCCCTTTGGTGAAAATAAGTCCTGGATTGGATTGTAGCCTGGATTGCGAGGCAGGTACGTATCGCCAGAAATCTATTAACCTGCTGGTTTTGATGGTCGCTCGGGTAATAACAGCCAGGTATGGATTCTCAGGATCGAGGTATGCATTTTTTTCAAATGGATTTTCACCCGACCAGATACCTTTGGCCCGAATGTTTTTAAGGTATAAGGTCCAAATTTCTGTAGTACGCTCACGGTACTTTTTCATTATAGATGACTCCTTAAAAAAAGACTCTGCAGCTTCTTCGGAGTCCCAAACCTGTAGAAGCGCATACACCTCCCAATCTGGGAAAGGATTAAAACCTGCTCCTTTTCCGCTACCCATTAATTTATAAAAGCTTTGACCGCTATTTTTTTTAAGGTCTCGATGCGCAAATTGCATCATTTTTAAAGCCCAAAATTTATTGCGGAAACCTGAAAATCTGAAAAAGCTTAAAGTAGATATCTGACTCATTTAAAAAGCTGGTTATTGATAAGCGGAATAGTTCCTGATTTCAGTATTTGCAGCACCGTACTGTTGCGATACAAATTTATTGGGTTGTTGGGAAAATGCATAATCTGTGAGAATGAATAATTTTTTTTTAAAAGACACACTTTCGAGGTGCAGAATTGTTTATAAAGGTATTAAATACTTCCAAGATTTCAGATGCACTTAAAAATCAAACAACATTAAAATACAATATTCAGATTTCAAAAAAATTACCGGTATAAAGAAAAATCTTAATCTCTTGCAATAAGGTGAAACTGCCAACAAAAATCACTCCCGGTTAATCAAAATTCTATAATTTTGTGGTCTGGATAATATCTTATTAAACCGACAACTTAGCAACTCTTACTCCGCTTATTTGCAGTAGCTAAACCTCAGGATTAGAGAATATTTTTAATCAATAAAAGAACTACTTATGGAATATTTCAGGATA
>DATFJA010000301.1:0-3168 GCA_035269545.1 Salegentibacter sp. | reverse complement strand
AAAAGAAATAAAATACCCGAAATCTCTATTTATATAGATAGCCCAATGGGTAATAAAGTGCTGGGGTTGTTTCAAGGTTTCAGCAAATGGCATAAAGTAGATTCAGATGAATTTAAAAAAATGCTTTCTTATTTTAATATTATCACTTCGTACCGCGATACCTGGAAAACTTTAGACGAAAACAGAACCAAAATAGTGATTGCGGGGAGCGGGATGGTTACCGGCGGCCGGGTACTCACATATTTGAGATATCTTATTGACAAACCAGAAACCACAGTTTTATTGGCTGGTTACCAGGCGGAAGGCACACGGGGAAGACAACTAGAAAACGGAGCTTCAGAGATAAAAATCTTCGGGAAATATTGCCCTGTAAAAGCAAAAATTTTAAAAATCGAAAGTCTTTCAGCTCACGCCGATCAGCAGGAATTGTTAGATTGGCTTTCAGAAATTAAAAATGTTCCTGAAAAAGTCTTTTTAATCCACGGGGAGCCAACAGCTTTAGACTCGTTAAGAGTAAAGCTAAAAGACCAGTATAATTATAAAATTGACATTCCGGAACTTCACGATATTGTTAGCTTACAATTTTGATTACGGCTTCATAACGAAAACCTTTTCGTTAATTTCTTCATATATTCTGCTGCAATAATGGCAGGAATTTGTCAGTCACTCTCTGGAATCAATCTAAATTAATTTCGATAGCTTTTATCCCATTAACTAAAATAAATGAGTCTAAATTTCTATGATTTAAGGAAAGATAGTATTCTCGTAGACCTATTTTCACCAACATTTATAGACTCAAACCACACATAGCTGCCTTAAGCATAGGGCTTAGCTGATCCATTAAAAAATAAGTCCCTAAGATTCTAAAATGGTTTTTAGATTAGTTTAACCTTATATTTTATTAGTTCCAATAAAAATAAATTAATTTCAAGTTGGTTTTTACCAAGTAAAGATGCTTTGGTTGCAAACCTTGTATGGTCTTTGCGCTTTACTGCCCGGACTTAGATGTCCAGATAGTCGAAATAGGAATTAATTAACCAAAAAATATAGAATGAAAGTATTAGTTATTGGAGCAGGAAATATGGGACTAACTTACGCTGAAGGAATGGCGAAGTCCAGTCTGCTTAATCATCGAAACCTTATGATTTTTGATAAATCGGCTGATGTAATTACAACACTCAGTAAAGTAGATCACTTTGATGTTTATGATGATATAGAAGAATGTCTACCAGAAGCAGATATTGTATTCCTTGCTGTAAAACCATATCACTGTGATTCTTTATTTGAAGAAATCAGACCTTTAGTAAACGATGAGCAAATTTTCGTTTCCCTGATGGCTGGAATAACAATAGATAAAATACAGGCCGGTTTAGACATTAAAAAAGTAGTTCGTTCTATGCCTAACCTTCCTGCCCAGGTAGGAAAAGGAGTTACTTCTTTTACAGAAGCCGATGAAGTATCCAGGGTTGAACTTTTAATGGTAAGAAATTTACTGGATACTACGGGAGCGTCAATACACGTACAGACTGAGAATTTCATAGATGCCTCTACCGGTATTTCTGGAAGTGGTCCCGCTTACGTATTTTATTTTATGAATTCAATGTTAGAAGCAGCATTAAAAATGGGCTTTTCTAAAAACGATTCAAAAGTATTGGTTAGCCAAACTTTTGAAGGTGCTGTAAAGCTTTTTAATGAATCAGATCTTTCTCCAAGTACCTGGATGGAGCGCGTTGCTTCTAAAGGAGGTACAACCCGTGCCGCCTTAGACTCTATGGACGACAACAATGTAGAGGAGCTTATTAAAGATGCAGCTTATGCCGCCTTTGATAGAGCCGTAGAGTTAGGTAAAGAGTAATTCAAGTCTAAAAAAGAAGTTTAAATATAACTTTATAAAATGGAAAAAAAGAGAATTGTAGTTAAGGTCGGAACAAACGTGATGACTAATAAAGATAACAGGATCTTAGGCCCCGTGCTAAAGCATCTTGTAGAACAAATAGCTACACTATATGAAGAGGATGTAATGGTAGTTCTTGTTTCTTCTGGATCGGCTATTGCTGGTAAAGAAGTTCTTGGCGACGTAAATATTGACGATGCTTCCAAGAGAAGACAGGTCTTTTCTGCAGTAGGACAGCCTCGTATGATGCGCCACTATTATAGTATCTTCCATGATTACGGAATGCGTTGCGCACAGGTATTAGCAACTAAAAGAGATTTTAGCCCGGGTATTCACCGCGAAAATATGATCAACTGCTATGAATCATTATTGGCTGAAGGTATCATACCAATTGCTAACGAAGACGATGCTGTATCTGTAACAATGTCTATGTTTTCTGATAACGATGAACTTGCCAGTCTTGTTGCTGAATTAATTAATGCAGATTCACTAATTATCTTAAGTGATACCGATGGTCTCTTTACCGGTCACCCGGAAGACGATGAATCTGAAAAATTAAATAAAGTCCAGGTTGATGAAAATGTTGAAAAATATGTTCAGGAATCCGGTAAAGGCGAAGGTGAAGGTCGTGGTGGTATGGAATCCAAAATAAAGATTGCTAAAGGTACAGCTGCCAAAAATATTACCACTTACATTGCTAATGGTAAGCAGAGGAATGTAATTCTAGATATCGTAGCCGGCAAACCGGTAGGTACTAAATTTACCGCTTAAACTATTTTAGAAGAGGCCCTAAATCGTGAATAAATTTAGAGCGGTTTTCTGGGAATCCTTCTACTAATTTAGCAAGCAAAAATTGAAGTTTAATCAAACTAAAAATATAATCAAGTAATGAAATTATTAGATTCTAAAACTAAAAATAACGTTTTACAGTCCATGATTGATATTCTGGATAAAAGACGCGAAGAAATAATAGCTGCAAATAAAAAAGATCTCGATGCTTTTGGCGAAGGAGATCAAGCTATGTACGATAGATTGGTAGTAAATAATGCCAAGGTAGATGATATGATTCGTTCTGTAAAAGAAGTAATGGCACAGGAAGATCCGGTAGGCCAGGTTATAGAACATAGAAAATTAGATACCGGTTTAGATATTACCAATAAAACTGCGCCATTTGGAACGATAATGATTATTTATGAATCTCGTCCCGATGTTACTATCGAAGCTGCAGTTTTAGCTTTTAAAGCCAACAACAAGATTTATCTAAAAGGTGGTAA
>DATFJA010000300.1:0-26529 GCA_035269545.1 Salegentibacter sp. | reverse complement strand
TACGTGCTAATTTTCTTATTAGCAGGGATGCGGTAAATAACTGGCGCTTTATAGTTTTTTGTACGCTGCTCGCTATAATTATGATTGCGAGTTCCCATAGTGCGGAACGTAAGGTGCATAAAATAGCAAAACTTCATACAGAAGTAAGGGAATTAAAAAGTGAATTCGTGGATCGCCGTTCAGCTTTAATGCGAATAAAAATGGAGTCTACAATCACTCAAAAAATGAAAAACCGTGGGATTCTTCCTTCCGAGAATCCGCCGTATAAAATCAAAGTGAAGATAAAGGAGTAAATGGCTACATCAGAGAAAGGCATATTAAATAGATTATACGTGGTTGCGGCCTGTATGTTCGTTTTTGCTGTTGGGGTAGGTGTGAAGCTGCTCGATATTCAGTTTGTGGAGGGCGATTATTACCGAAATCTTGCTGAAGAGCGCACCGTAAGAAGCTTTAAAATTCCGGCCAGCCGTGGAAACCTTTACGATGCGAATGGAAATCTTTTAGCGACATCGGTTCCTAAGTATGATATAAGATTTGATGCAGTTACCGTTTCAGATAAAAATTTCCAGGAGAATATAGTGTCACTTTCCAATAACCTAACCGAGATGTTTGGAAGGTCGGCTGCATATTGGTCTCAACGTTTAAGACAGGCAAGAGCTAATGGTCAGCGTTATTTGCCTATTGCTCAAAATCTTGGTTATTCAGAATATATGAAGGTTAAAAGCTTTCCTATGTTCAATTTAGGAGCTTATAGAGGTGGAATTATTGTAGAGCAGAGAACTGTTCGCGAGCACCCACTTGGGAAAATGGGGGAAAGGACGGTCGGTTACGAGCGTCAGGACGAAAACGGATATTTTACCCGGGTAGGTCTTGAAGGTGCTTTTAGTTCTTATTTAAGAGGAACCGATGGTCGTAGACTAAAACAAAAAATAGCGAAGGGTCAGTGGAAACCAATTAGTGATAACAACGAGGTAGAGCCTAGAGATGGTTATGATGTGATTTCTACCATAGATGTGAATATCCAGGATATTGCACACCACGCTTTATTGAAACAGCTCGAGTATTTTGAAGCAGATCACGGTACAGTGGTGGTTATGGAAACCAAAACCGGGGAGATCAAAGCTATGTCTAATCTTGGACGCACTGAAGCAGGAACTTATTTCGAAAAAAGAAACTACGCAGTTTACGAATCGAGTGAACCGGGGTCTACATTTAAGTTAATGGCCATGACCGCTGCCCTGGAGGATAAAGTTATCGATACTAGTTCTGTATTGGATACCGAAAATGGTGTGGTAAGATATTATGGAAGACCGGTTAGGGATTCTCGTCGTGGCGGTTACGGTAAAATTTCGGCAGCACGCGCTTTTGAGGTTTCTTCAAATACCGCTTTTACAAAAATTATTACTGAAGGTTATAAAAATAATCCTTCCAAATTCGTTGATCGCCTATACGATATGGGGCTTAATAGTAAAATAGGCCTGGATATTAAAGGAGAAGGCTCTCCAAGAATTCCGCATCCAAAAGATAAAAACTGGAATGGTTTGAGCTTGCCATGGATGGCGTTTGGTTACGGAGTTTCCCTAACACCCCTACAAACGCTTAATTTTTATAATGCGATCGCCAATAATGGCGAAATGGTGAAGCCAAGATTTATAAAGGAAGTGAAGGAGTGGGATAAAAGTATTTTAAAAGTTGAACGTGAGGTGATGAACCCAAGAATTTGTTCGCCTGAAACTGCTAAAAAACTTCAGAATATGATGCAGCATACCGTAGAAAGAGGTACCGCTGCAAACATTTATACGCCCAATTTTTCAATGGCTGGCAAAACAGGAACCTGCCAGGTTGAATACTGGATAGAGCCGGGAAGATATATCTCTTCTTTCGCCGGATATTTTCCTGCTGAAGATCCTAAATATTCGTGTATTGTGATTATTCACAAGCCAAATAAAAGAAAAGGTTATTACGGGAATATTGTTGCTGCACCGGTTTTTAAACAAATCGCCCAAAAGATCTATACCGATACTCCTGTTATGGATACTCTGCCGTCCCTTGATATTAAAAATGATAAGGTGGTAGGTGATTTTGAAGCTTATTATGCCAGTTTTGAGAACGAAAAGCTGGTAATGCCAGATGTTACAGGGATGCCGGCGATGGATGCTGTTTCCCTTTTAGAGAACCTTGGTTTAAAGGTGAATTTTCAAGGAGCGGGAAAAGTTAAGGCACAATCAATATCTGCAGGACAAAAAATAGAAACTAACCAACAAGTAAATTTAAATATAGGTTGAGAGTTTTAAAAGATATATTATACAAAGTACAAATCGATGCCGTAGTAGGAAATACTTCGGTAAGTATAAACAAGCTTCAGTTTGATTCAAGGAGAGTTGAGCTGAATGATGTTTTTGTGGCTATTCGAGGAAGTCTTTCAGATGGTCATGAATATATCGATCAGGCCATAGAAAAAGGTGCACTAGCAATAATTTGCGAAGAACTTCCGCAGGAAATTATAAACGGAGTTACTTATATAAAAGTTGAAAACGCTCAAAAAGCTTTAGCTTTTATGGCGGCCAATTATTACGATAATCCTTCAGAAAAATTAAAACTTGTAGGCGTTACCGGAACCAATGGGAAAACCACAATTGCCACACTTTTATATAATTTATTTACAAAAGCTGGCTTTAAAGTCGGTTTACTTTCTACTGTTAAAGTAATGGTTGCTGAGAATGCTTTTGATGCGGTAAGAACCACCCCTGATTCTATTTCTATAAACGATTACCTGAAGCAGATGAATGATGAAGGCGTTGAGTTCTGCTTTATGGAAGTGAGTTCGCACGGTATAGATCAACATAGAACCACAGGCCTGGAATTTGCCGGTGGCATTTTTACAAATTTAAGCCACGATCATTTAGATTATCACAATAGTTTTGCGGAATACCGCGATGTAAAAAAACGCTTCTTCGACGAATTACCGACTTCAGCATTTGCATTAACGAATACAGATGATAAGAACGGGCAGGTAATGCTTCAGAATACAAAAGCCCAAAAATATACTTACGCCTTAAAATCTTACGCCGATTATAAAGCGCAGATCCTTGAAAATTCTTTCACGGGTTTACTGCTGAAAGTGAATGACCAGGAATTATGGACACGCTTAATTGGAAGCTTCAATGCTTATAATGTCTTAGCAATTTATGCTACTGCAGAACTTTTGGGCCTAGAAAACCTGGAAAGTTTAAAGATTATCAGCGAGCTAAATTCTGTTAGCGGAAGATTTCAATATATAATTTCAAAAGAAGAGAAAATCACGGCGATTGTGGATTACGCCCATACGCCAGATGCTTTGAAAAATGTGCTGGAAACCATAAACAGTATCCGTACAAAAAACGAAGAGCTCATTACTGTTGTGGGTTGTGGCGGAGATCGTGATACCACGAAGAGACCAAAAATGGGGCATATTGCTTCAGCTTTAAGTACCAAAGTAATCTTTACTAGCGATAACCCCCGAACCGAAGATCCCGATAAGATTATTGAGGATGTTGAAGCGGGAGTAGAACCGCAGAATTTTAAGAAAACAATGGCTGTAACCAATAGGAAACAGGCTATAAAAACTGCCTGCCAGATCGCGGGTGAGAATGATATCATTTTAATCGCAGGAAAAGGTCACGAGACCTACCAGGAGGTGAATGGTGTACGTAGCGATTTTGATGACCTCAAGATAGTAACCGAATTTTTAAAACAATTAAATAAGTAAGCCCAAAACTTTACCAGGAAAGAGTAACTAGAAAATATGTTATACTACTTATTTCAATATTTAGAAGCAGAATATCAGGTGCCCGGGGCACGTTTATTTGAGTATATCTCATTTAGATCTGCGATGGCTATTATTCTTTCCCTGGCAATTTCTACTATTTACGGAAAAAGAATTATCAGTTATTTGTTGGCAAAACAAGTAGGAGAAAGCGTTCGTGATCTTGGTTTAAGAGGTCAGAGTGAAAAGGCTGGCACACCAACTATGGGTGGTTTGATCATTATCTTTTCCACTCTTATTCCCGTTTTGCTTTTTGCTAAGCTTGAAAATATTTATGTGATCCTGCTAATTGTAACTACCCTTTGGATGGGAGCAATTGGGTTTATAGATGATTACATTAAAACCTTTAAAAAAGATAAAGAAGGCCTTAAGGGGAAGTTTAAGGTTTTAGGTCAGGTAGGATTAGGGGTTATTGTAGGGGCAACTTTGTTTTTTCATTCTGGAGTTACTGTGAAAGAGGAAACAAACGAACCCCAGTCAGGAAAGCAGGAACTGGTAGATAGTTTTCAAAATATTCGTGAAATGGGTCCTGAAATTAAAACAACTACCACGACCATCCCTTTTGTGAAAAATAATGAATTCGATTATTCAAGCTTAATCAGTTGGATAGATCCTGCTTTAAAGAATTATGCCTGGTTAATATTTATACCCATCGTAATTTTTATTGTGACCGCGGTTTCCAATGGCGCCAATTTAACCGATGGAATAGATGGCCTTGCTGCCGGTTCTTCGGCAATAATTGTGCTTACCCTGGGAATTTTTGCCTGGGTTTCGGGTAATATTATTTTTTCTGATTATCTGAACATTATGTACATCCCACGATCTGGTGAGATGACCATTTTTATCAGTGCTTTTGCTGGCGCCCTGGTAGGTTTTCTATGGTATAACACCTATCCGGCCCAGGTTTTTATGGGAGATACCGGGAGTTTAACCATTGGCGGAATTATAGCTGTACTCGCTGTTGCTACCAGGAAAGAATTACTGATCCCTGTTCTATGCGGAATATTTCTAATGGAAAACCTATCGGTAGTATTGCAGGTAACCTGGTTTAAGATGACCAAAAGAAAATTTGGCGAAGGCCGCAGAATTTTCCTCATGTCTCCTTTACATCATCATTATCAAAAAAAGGGATATCACGAAAGTAAAATAGTAGTGCGCTTTTGGATTATTGGAATTTTCCTGGCCATTGTAACTATAATCACGCTAAAAGTAAGATAAGAAATAGTGAACACTGAAACTCAAAATACTAGTAATTCCGGTAAAAGACTGGTAATTCTTGGCGGCGGCGAAAGCGGCGCGGGAACTGCCATTTTGGGGGTAAAAAAAGGTTTTGAGGTTTTTGTGTCAGACAAAGGGAAAATAAAAGAAAAATATAAATCGGTTTTTGACGATTTACAGGTTGAATGGGAAGAAGAAAAACATACCGAAGCTAAAATTTTAAATGCTGAGGTAGTAATGAAAAGCCCTGGGATTCCTGAAACTGTTCCGATTGTAAAGCAATTAGTAGAGAAAGGTATTCCGGTGATTTCAGAAATAGAATTTGCTGCAGCTTTTACTTCAGCAAAAATTATTGGGATTACCGGAAGCAATGGGAAAACCACTACTACCAAATATGTGCATCATATTTTAAAAAACGCAGGTATTAAAGTAGGAATGGCCGGAAACGTTGGAGATAGTTTTGCCAAACAAGTTGCCGAAACCAATCCCGATTGGTTTGTGCTGGAATTAAGCAGTTTTCAGTTAGACGGAATTAAAGATTTTAGACCAGATATTTCGGTGTTGACCAATATCACACCAGATCATTTAGACCGGTACGAGCATAAACTGGAAAATTATGTTTTTTCAAAATTTAGAATAGCCGAAAATCAAGGCGCGGGAGATTTTTTCATCTACGATCTTGACGATGAAATCATCACCAGCTGGTTAGATAAAAACCCGGTTAAAGCAGGAAAATTACCGTTTTCCCTGAAGCAAAAAATAGAAAACGGATCATACATAGAGAACCAAAATATTATTGTCAATATAAAAAACAACCAATTTAACATGCCAACAACAAAATTAGGTTTGCAGGGTAAACATAATACCAAAAATGCTATGGCTGCGGCCACTGTTTCCCAGCTATTAAGAATTCGAAAAGAAACTATTCGTGAGAGTATGGAGAGTTTTCAGGGGGTGGAACATCGTCTTGAGAAAGTGCTGAAGATTAATAATGTGCAGTATATCAACGATTCCAAGGCAACTAATGTAAACGCTACTTTTTATGCTTTAGAAAGTATGGAAAGCGAAACTGTTTGGATTGTTGGTGGTGTAGATAAAGGGAATGTTTACGATGATCTTTTACCGCTTGTTAATGAAAAAGTAAAGGCTATAATTTGCCTTGGGATAGACAACCAAAAGTTGATGCAAAATTTTGGCAACTGTGTGGAAACGATAATAGAAACTCAGTCGATGAAGGAAGCAGTGAGATTGGCTTATGGTCTTGCCGAAAAAGGAAATTCGGTTTTGCTTTCCCCGGCTTGTGCGAGTTTTGACCTCTTTGAAAATTATGAAGATAGAGGGAGACAGTTTAAAGAAGCAGTAAGAAATCTTTAAAATTAAAAGTGGTTAAGGCCGGCCCTCGTCAAGCTGAACTTGTTTCAGCTTCTAAGATGTTTTGAATCTAAAAGATTAGACCCTGAACCAGGTTCAGGATGACGTAAAAAAGTTTGGCTGAATAAAAAGAATATTACTAAAAATTAAATGAGCAGCATTTTTTCAAATCTTAAAGGCGATAAGGTTATCTGGGCTACGGCCGGGCTGTTGGCAATATTTTCGTTTTTGCCGGTTTACAGTGCCAGTAGTAACCTTGCGTATTTATATGGAGACGGAAGTACTTTCCAGTATGTGGTAGTGCATTTCTTCCATTTACTTTTAGGTTTTTGTTTGCTCTTTGCCGTACATAAAATTCCCTACCATTATTTTAGGGGACTTTCCATATTGTTTTTACCGGTTGTAATTGTGCTACTTATTTATACGGTAGCGCAAGGAACCATGATTGGCGGGGCTTATGCAAGTAGATGGATCCAAATTCCGGGCTTAGGTGTTTCGTTTCAATCATCCACACTCGCATCAGTAGTTTTAATGATTTATGTGGCGCGTTACCTCTCCAAAAAAACTAGTGATAATCTCACTTTTAAAGAGTCAATTTTACCGCTTTGGGTGCCTGTAGGACTGGTATTATTATTAATTTTGCCGGCCAATTTCTCTACAACAGCTATCATATTTTCTATGGTGCTGGTTCTTATGTTTTTAGGAGGATATCCGGTTAAATACCTCGGGATTATAGTTGCTGCGGGCTTGCTTTTATTGACGATGTTCATTTTAACAGCTAAGGCTTTTCCCGGACTTTTACCTAATAGGGTAGATACCTGGGCGAGTAGAATTGAAAGTTTTTCTAATGATGAAGATACTGAAGCCGATTACCAAATAGAAAAGGCAAAAATTGCTATTGCGAGTGGCGGTGTTGCAGGAACGGGAATTGGTAAAAGTGTACAAAGAAATTTTTTACCCCAATCTTCATCAGATTTTATCTACGCGATAATTGTTGAAGAAATGGGATTAATTGGTGCTTTTGGCGTGATGGGAGCATATTTATTATTACTGTTTAGAATTGTGATAGTAGCTACCAAAGCGAATACGGTTTTTGGGAAATTGCTGGTTATGGGTGTTGGTTTGCCAATAATCTTTCAGGCTTTAATTAATATGGGCGTTGCGGTAGAATTGTTTCCTG
Organism: Salegentibacter sp.; assembly: GCA_035269545.1. Classification (GTDB taxonomy): domain Bacteria; phylum Bacteroidota; class Bacteroidia; order Flavobacteriales; family Flavobacteriaceae; genus Salegentibacter. The sequence goes on along the minus strand of DATFJA010000300.1, from coordinate 18,955 downwards.
TAACGGGACAGACTTTGCCCTTAATTAGTAGCGGGGGAACTTCCATATGGATGACCTGTATGGCACTTGGCATTATTTTAAGTGTAAGCGCCAAACGTGAGGAAATGAAAGAACGCGAAGAAGCTGAAAAGGAACTGGATAATGAAAATCCGTTAGATATTTTAAGTGAAGCGATTTAACCAGCATGATGCTGGACACAAGAAATTGTGGAAGATATAAATGTGATTGAAAGTTTGTGATTAAGTTCTAAAATTTGGAGCTATAATTTTAAAATGATGAAAAAGGATTTACGTGTAATATTATCTGGAGGTGGCACAGGCGGGCATATTTACCCGGCCATTGCTATTGCCAACGAGATAAAAACGCGTTTTCCTAAAGTGAAAATATTATTTGTTGGCGCCAGTGACAGGATGGAGATGGAGAAAGTGCCGCAAGCAGGTTACAAAATTGAAGGTCTTTGGATTAGTGGAATTCAGCGAAAGTTGACAATGGGTAATTTGATGTTTCCCTTTAAGCTGTTGAGTAGCCTGGTAAAAGCCAGGAAAATAATCAACCAGTTCAAACCCGATGTAGTAATTGGAACCGGTGGTTTTGCCAGCGGACCCTTATTGAAAGTAGCGAGCTCAAAAGGAATTCCTAGCCTTATTCAGGAACAGAATTCTTTTCCGGGGTTAACCAACAAACTTCTGGCAAAACAAGCAGATAAAGTTTGTGCCGCGTATGAAGAAGTTAAAAGATTTTTTCCTGCTGAAAAAACTGTAATTACCGGGAACCCGGTAAGGCAGGATTTGTTGAAGATTGATGTAAATAAGGAAAAAGCGCTTGAACATTTTAGTCTTGATAAAGAAAAAAAAGTTGTTTTGGTTTTAGGCGGAAGTCTTGGTGCGAGAAGAATCAATCAATTGGTAGAAGCTAATTTAGAAAGATTTAAAAAGGAAAATATTCAGCTTATCTGGCAAACCGGGAAGCTATATTTCGAAGAATATAAAAAATACAATTCGGGCTTAGTGCAAACGCATTTGTTTCTGAATGAAATGAACCATGCCTACGGCGCTGCAGATGCGATTATTTCAAGAGCCGGAGCGGGCACGGTTTCAGAATTGAGTATTGTGGGAAAACCGGTGCTTTTTGTTCCGTCCCCAAATGTAGCTGAAGATCACCAGGCAAAAAATGCACTGGCGGTAGTAAAGAAAAACGCCGCGATGATGTTGAAGGAAAATGAGCTGGATGAAAAATTTGAAACCGAGTTTTTCGCATTAATGGCTTCTGAAGAGAAGCAAAACGAACTGGGAGAAAATATAAAAAAACTGGCCTTGCCAAATGCAACCGCCAGGATTGTAGACGAAGTTGAAAAATTGATTAAATAAAAATATTAAGACCTCCCAGGTTTTGATGATTTTTTAAAGTTTAGAAGATATCAGATTCTGAAATATCCCGATAATTCGGGACAGAATGACGTGAGATTAAAAATATAAATGCAGGATTTAAACCACATACAAAACATTTATTTTATCGGCATTGGCGGTATTGGGATGAGTGCGCTGGCGCGTTACTTTAAATTCCATGGGAAAAATGTGGCCGGTTACGATAAGACTCCAACTTCGCTTACCAGAACGCTGGAAGCCGAAGATATTGTTGTGGTTTATGATGAAAAATCAACTGCTGTTCCCGCTGAATTTATGCAGGAGGAAAGTACGCTTGTGGTTTACACACCCGCAGTCCCTGCGGCGCACAAACAGCTTGCGTATTTTCAAAAAAACGGTTTTAACTTGAAGAAAAGAGCCGCTTTACTTGGATTGATCTCTAAAGGGAAAACAACACTAGCCGTAGCCGGAACTCACGGAAAAACTACCACTACGGCAATTTTAGGTCATTTGCTTAAAGAAACCGGGGCCAAGGTTACTGGGTTTCTAGGCGGAATCAGTGAAGATATTGAGAGTAATTTGATTCTTAAAGGTGACGAAGTTATTGTAGTTGAAGCCGATGAATTTGACCGTTCTTTTCTTCATCTTTCGCCAAATATCGCGGCAATTACCTCTATGGATGCGGATCATTTGGATATTTACGGTGAGAAAGAAGAACTGGAAAAAACCTTCAGGCAATTCGCAGAACTCGTTCCAGAGAATGGGATGTTATTTGTGAAAAACGGCCTGCCGATAGCAGGAAAAACTTTTGGAATAGAAGACAACGCCGATTATTCGGCGCAAAATATAAAGATAGAAAATGGCAGCTACCATTTTGATCTAAAAACTCCTAGTGGAGTTATTGAAAATTTTATGTTTAATCTACCCGGCAAACACAATTTGCTAAATGCTATAACCGCCCTGGCGATGGCTATCCAATATGGATCCCCAATCCCCAAGCTAGCCAGGGCGTTATATAGTTTTAAAGGTGTTAAACGTAGATTTTCTTATAAAATTAAGGCAGATAAGCTGGTGCTTATAGACGATTATGCCCATCACCCTGTGGAGATTGCCGCGGTGAATCAAGCGATAAGGGAAATGCACCCCGGCAAAAAGGTTTTAGCAGTTTTTCAGCCGCATTTATTCAGCAGAACTAAAGATTTTGTTGAAGATTTTGCTGAAAGCCTGGCTTTGTTTGATGAGTTAATGTTGCTGGACATTTATCCGGCCCGGGAATTACCAATCGAAGGAGTGACATCAAGCTGGCTTCTGGAAAAAGTAGATAGTAATTCAAAAAAATTGATTCAGAAAGAAAATATTATTGAAGAAATAAAAAAGTCAGACCCTGAAGTTGTGGTGCTTATGGGTGCCGGGAGTATCGGGGAAGAAGTGGAATCTGTAAAAAACGCCTTGCAAGATGAAGCATAAACTTAAATACATAAAACTACCTGTTTTGCTGATTTTAGTAGCTTTTCTCTTCGGTTTTGCTGAAAAACGCAATAATGCCAGAAAAGTAAGTGAAGTTAAGGTGCAATTTATAGCGGGTGAGAACCTCTATGTGACTGAGGAAGCGGTTAATAAGTTGTTGATACAAAATGATGTAGCGGCGGCGGGCATAGATAAAGAAATTTTAGATTTGAATAGGGTAGAGAGTCTTTTGAACAATCACGATATGATAGAAAATGCTGAAGCTTTTTTAAGTCTGGATGGGATACTCCAAACTAAAATAAGTCAGCGTAAACCTATTGGCAGGATAGTCGGAAATTCTTCATTTTATTTAGACAAAAATGGGCGTAAAATGCCTTTATCACCTTACTATTCTGCTCGTGTGCCATTGTTATTAGGTGTGGATTCGGGAAATATTGAGGAAGCCTATCCGCTGGTAGTATATATTCAGCAAGATAAATTTTTAACTCAGCATATCACTGGCGTAAAACGTTTACCCGGGAATAAATTTGAGTTACAAATAAGAAAACTGGATTTTAAGGTTTATTTCGGTAAGACCGAAAATATAGCCCTGAAGTTCAATAATTTTAAAGCATTTTATAAAAAAGCTTTGCAAGACGAGAAATTAGAGACCTACAAAAAAGTGAATTTACAATTTGGAGATCAGGTTGTTTGCACTAAAAAGTAATTTATGGAACATAACGACATAGCCGTAGGATTAGATATAGGGACCACAAAGATAGTGGCCATGATTGGGCGTAAGAATGAGTATGGAAAGGTGGAAATCGTAGGTATTGGTAAATCCAAAAGCCTTGGCGTGCATCGTGGGGTAGTGAATAATATCACTCAAACCATCCAGTCTATTCAACAGGCTATTCAGGAAGCGGAAGCAGATTCCGGTTTAAAGATAAGCGATATTGTAGTTGGTATTGCGGGCCAGCATATAAGAAGCCTGCAACACAGCGATTACATAACCAGGACTAATCCTGAAGAGGTAATTGATGCCGATGATATTCACAGCCTTTGCAACCAGGTACACAAGTTGGTTATGCTGCCGGGAGAGGAAATTATTCACGTGCTACCACAAGAATTCAAGGTAGACGGCCAGGCAGAGATCAAAGAGCCTATTGGAATGTACGGCGGAAGATTGGAAGCCAATTTCCACGTAGTGGTTGGCCAGGTTTCTTCCATTAGAAATATTGGAAGGTGTGTAAAAAGCGCCGGTTTAGAACTTTCGGCTGTGACTTTAGAACCATTGGCTTCAGCTAATGCGGTATTGAGTCAGGAAGAAAAAGAAGCCGGGGTTGCGCTTATAGATATTGGTGGCGGTACTACCGATTTAGCGATTTTTAAAGACGGAATAATTAGGCATACCGCGGTAATTCCTTTCGGAGGAAATGTGATTACCGAAGACATCAAAGAAGGGTGTTCAATTATAGAAAAACAGGCCGAATTACTAAAAATTAAGTTTGGCTCTGCCTGGCCGGGAGAAAACAAGGATAATGAAATTGTTTCTATTCCAGGTTTGCGTGGACGAGAGCCTAAGGAAATTACCTTAAAGAATCTTTCAAAAATAATCCACGCCCGTGTCGTTGAGATCATTGAGCAGGTTTACCTGGAGATTAAAAACTACGGGCACGAAGAGCAAAAGAAAAAATTAATTGCCGGAATGGTTTTAACCGGAGGTGGCGCACAGTTGAAGCATTTAAAACAACTTGCCGAGTACATCACCGGGATGGATACAAGAATTGGTTATCCTAACGAACACCTTGCCGGAAATAACGATACCGAAACTACCAGTCCGGTTTACGCAACCGCGGTAGGTTTGGTAATGAATAGCCTGGAGCACGGCGAAAAGAAGTTCCAGGAAGAAGTAGTGCTGAAGAGCAAGGAAGAAAGAGAAAAAGAAGAAGCAGAGCTACAGGAAGATTTTGATCAAAATCCACCTGAGGGTGAGGATTTGAGGCAGGATCCCGAAGCTCCAAAAAGGCAGCCCAAAAAGAGCATTTTTGATAAATGGGCCGAGAAGTTTAAAGATTTTTTAGATAACGCAGAGTAAAAGAACCTTTCAGAGAGTCAGAGAGGTGGAATTGTGAAAATAGAGATATTTCGACAAAAGTGTCGGAAAAAATATTAAATCTCATTTAATGAGTAAAAGATAGAACCAGTAAATTAGAATTTATGAGCAGTACAGAATTCGACAACATTGCATTCGATTTGCCAAAGAATCAATCGAACGTCATTAAGGTTATTGGTGTAGGTGGCGGAGGCAGCAATGCCATAAACCACATGTTCCAATTAGGGATAAAAGGAGTAGATTTTGTGGTTTGCAACACCGATGCGCAAGCCCTTGATAACAGCTCAGTTCCCAACAAAATACAATTAGGTGTTAGCTTAACAGAAGGTTTAGGGGCCGGAGCTAATCCACAAATTGGGGAACAGGCAGCAGTAGAAAGTTTTGATGAAATTAAACAAATGCTTGATGTAAATACCAAAATGGTATTTATAACCGCGGGTATGGGTGGCGGTACCGGAACAGGTGCGGCACCGGTTATCGCAAAACAAGCTAAGGATATGGATATCCTTACGGTTGGGATCGTAACCATTCCTTTCCAGTTTGAAGGGAAGATGAGGAATGAGCAAGCTCAACTTGGGGTAGAAAATCTAAGAAGCCATGTTGATTCTTTAATTGTAATCAACAATAATAAACTGCGTGAAGTTTACGGTAACCTTGGCTTTAAGGCCGGTTTCTCTAAAGCCGATGAAGTATTAGCTACAGCTTCAAGAGGTATAGCTGAAGTTATTACGCATCACTACACCCAAAACATTGACCTTAGGGATGCTAAAACTGTACTTAGCAATAGTGGAACGGCAATAATGGGTTCTGCCCAGGCTACAGGTGCTACCAGGGCACAGGATGCTATTAGCAAGGCTTTAGATTCTCCTTTATTGAATGATAATAAAATTACCGGTGCTCAAAACGTATTACTGCTAATCGTTTCGGGTTCTGAAGAAATTACTATTGATGAAATAGGGGAAATTAACGATCATATTCAGGCTGAAGCCGGTCACAGCGCCAATATTATTATGGGTGTTGGTGAAGATGAAGCTTTAGATGAAGCCATTGCTGTTACAATTATTGCTACGGGGTTTAACGTAGAGCAGCAAAACGAGATTGTAAATACCGAAACAAAAAAAATAATTCATACGCTGGAGGACGATCAAAAAGCGGAACAAAATTTAAATCCGAAGAAGACCCGTTCTTACCCGCAATTCAGCCAGCCGGTAGAAGAACCTAAGCAGGAGGAAGAACCTAAGGCGCAGGAGCCAGAAAAACCTATTGTGCATACTTTAGATGATAGTGTAGAAGAGGTAGATGAATTGGGAAATATTCAGAATAAAGAAAACGAATTATTCCAAACGCCACCCTCGGCGAGAAACATGGAAGTTTCGTATGAAGAAATAAATCCAGACGATTTCATTATTAATGATACTTCAGAAGAAGTAAAGGCTATGGATGTTGAGGAGCCTGAAGAGGTTCAGAACGATAGTGAAGATCAGTTTATGTTTACTTTTGATTTCCCCATAAATCAGGAGAAAAAAGAGGAACCTAAGAGGGAAGAACCAAAACAACAACAGTCAAAGCCACAACAGGAAAGAAAACAGGAAATCAGACATCAGCTTGAAGAAGATGAGTCCAAAAATATTGAGGTAAATGAACCTGTTGAAATTGTTCCGGTAACCGATAGTTCTACGCGTGGTGTTAAGCGTTACAGCCTTGACGATTATATGGAATTTGAACAATCTTTAGATAGCTCAAAACCCCAGTCCGAAAAGAAAGAGGAGCCAAAAGATGAAACTATTGCTTTCGAAAAGAAAACAATAAAGCCAGAACCTCAGAATCCTGAAAAAAAGCGGGAAGAGCAAGGGGAAGAGGATCCTTTTAACAATCCAATTTCTGAAGTGCTAATAGAACGTGCAGCAGAGCGTAGAGCCAAAATGAAAGAATTTAATTACAAGTTTAGAAGTAATGCGGCTCAAATTGAGGAGATAGAAAAGCAACCTGCTTATAAAAGACAGGGAGTAGATTTAGATAAAAATGATAAAGGAGAAGGGAAATTGTCCCGAACCACTTTGGGGCAGGGTGATAATGATGATCTTCAATTTAGAAGAAACAATTCCTTCTTACACGATAATGTAGACTAATACCAATCTTTCTTTTATATTACTGTTCATAAAAAAAAGGTGCCTCGCAATGGGCACCTTTTTTGTTTTTTAATCTTATCTCAAGTATTACTTTTTTCTAATTCTTATTTACCAAAAAATTAGTCCCAGTAGATCATAAAATACTTGATTTTTGCATCATCGGGAATTTGTGAAGCCCTAATCTTTGAATCTGTATCATACCTCAAATCTGCGGGTAATTCTTTTTTGTCTATGGTGATATAAGCATTAATTTCGTCAAGAAATACCACTGCGGCATTTAAGGTGTTTTCTATTCTTGAAATAGTATAATCTTCCATAATATCTTTAAAAGTACTCTGGGTATTCAGTCCGCTTTTGGTTTCGTATCTGGGATCAAGAACTCTTATATAGCCAATGGTACTGGTGGAATCAAACTCTTGTAGTGGCTCTAATATCATTAATGGTTTTCCTCCTTTTTCAAATACCTTAATTTCGTTAGTAGCACGAAATTCACGTGCGCCGCTTTTCTGCTTTACCAGGGAATCTTCTGCAAATAAGGAATCTAATTGATTGATCTTGATGTCCCGGTTTACAGGTCCCACCTGGTTAGCGGTAATCAAAAAAGGATTGTCTTCATCTTTTTGACAGGAGGTTAGACCTAAGCTTAAGCCTAGAATAAGTAGCAAAGATTTTTTCATTTCTTAGATTGAATATTGATGATAGTTATTTTAATAATTTATTGAGTACACCCATAACCCCTCTAATAAAAGTGGCGCTGGTAAGTACCTTAATGATTGCGCCCTGGGTTTTTCCCGAATTACGTCTGCTAGTTTTGGTAGTAGCTTTTTTTCTTTCTAAAGCTTCAGCTTCAGCCTTTTCTTTGGCTTCTTTTGCTTCTGCTTCCTCAATTTTTTTATTTAGAAGTTCATAGGCGCTTTCGCGATCAATTTCTTCGTTATATTTTGACCTTAATTTAGACTGAAAAATGAGTTCTTCGAGTTCGGTATCGGTTAGGATGTCCATCCTGCTCATTGGGGCCCTTAACATCGTTGCGGCAAGTGCCGAAGGTCTTCCTTTTTCATCTAATGCAGAAACCAAAGCTTCTCCAATACCTAACGAGGTGAGCTCGTTTTTGGTATCGTAATACTTAGAAATAGGATAATTTTCTGCCGATAGTTTTATTGCTTTTCGGTCTTTGGCCGTAAATGCCCTTAAAGCATGTTGAATTTTTAATCCCAATTGTCCCAATACTTCTGAAGGAACATCTGTTGGGTTTTGAGTTACAAAATAAAGTCCCACGCCTTTAGACCGGATCAGTTTTACAATACTTTCAATTTGATCTAGTAGAGCATCTGAAGCTTCCTTAAAAATAAGATGAGCTTCATCTATAAATAAGACTAGCTTAGGTTTGTCGCTATCACCTTCTTCAGGAAAAGTTGTATAAATTTCAGCCAATAGGCTAAGCATAAATGTTGAAAACAACTTTGGTTTATCCTGAATATCGGTAAGCCGCATGATATTCACATAACCATGGCCATTTTCGTTTTTCCTGGTAAGATCTGTTACTTCAAAAGAGCGTTCGCCAAAAAAGCGTTCAGCTCCTTGCTGTTCCAATGCGACAATTTTTCTGAGAATAGCGCCTGTTGATGCACTGGAAATTCGTCCGTATTCTTTTTCTATAGTTTCGCGCCCTTCATTAACGACATATTGAAGCATCTTTTTAAGATCCTTAAGATCTAAAAGAGGCAAATGATGATCGTCACAGTATTTAAAAATTATGGCTAAGATGCCTTCCTGGGTTGGAGTAACATCTAAGATTCGTGATAAAAGAATTGGCCCAAATTCGCTAACCGTTGCTCTTAATCTAACACCATCCTGTTCGGAAATAGTGAGAAATTCAACCGGAGATTTTGAAGATTCAAAGGGAAATCCAAGTTTCTTATGGCGTTCGTGTAAGAATTCTTCTCCAGTAGAGGGTTTTGCAATACCGCTAAGATCTCCCTTTACATCCATCAGCAAAACCGGAACTCCTTTTTGTGAAAGATTTTCTGCTAAGATTTGCAGCGTTTTAGATTTTCCTGTTCCGGTAGCACCGGCTATAAGCCCGTGACGGTTTATTGTTTTCAACGGGATCTTCACAGCAGCATCGGCAAAAGTTTCGCCATTTAGCATTGCGGCACCCAAATGAATATATTCGCCTTTAGGATTGTAGGCCTGGTTGATATGTTCTACAAACTCTTGTGTTTTATCCACGCTTCAAATTTGCTTAAAAATAAGAATTGTTGGGAATAATTGACGGTTTTAAGCCAACTTACTTTTTAGAAAACAATTACTTAACGGGATTTTCCAGAAGTTCTATGCTTCCTTTTGTTGCATTTATCTTCGCTTTCAGTCCGTTAGGAATAGTGATGTTGTCATCTATATGCCCTATCATTGCTCCTGAAAATGCCGGAATATTTAGGGGTTTGATATAATGATCTATAACCTCTTCCATAGTGAGCGAGCCGTAACCGGAGCCGCCTGGTTTGCAACTGGTGCATTTTCCAAAAACAAATCCGCTAATTTTATCGAGCACACCTCCTAATTGCAATTGGCTCATCATCCTATCAACTGCATAAATTTGTTCGCCTATATCCTCTAAATAAAGAATATTGCCTTCCCAATCTGAAGGGAAATATGCAGATCCCATAATCCCGGTAAGTACCGAAAGGTTTCCGCCAATTAGTCTGCCTGATGCCTCCCCTTCTCTAATAGTTCTTATTCTGTTTTCTATTTGCACCAGGTTGTCACCTTTATTTGTAGGATTGGTGAAAGTGATTTTTTCTTTATCGAATAACAGGCGTTTAAAGTGATCAAAACTGAAATTGTTCCAGGTAGAAACTGCTAAGGGGCCGTGAAAAGTTACAAGTCCGGTTTTTTCAAAGATTGCCAAATGCAGCGCAGTAATATCGCTGTAACCTATAAAGATCTTTGGGTTGTTTTTAATTGTCTCGTAATCTAATTTATCCAAAATTCTCGCTGCTCCCGATCCGCCACGTAGTGCCATTACCGCCTGAATATTATCGTCGCGAAACATTTCATTTAATTCCCCGGCACGTTCTTCATCAGTTCCTGCCAAATGCCCGTATCTCCCTTTTACAAAAGCTCCGAATTTTACTTTTAATCCCATAGCTTCCAGGTTTTCCCTGGCAATTTCGTAGGGTTCGGTTTCAAAAATAGCGCTAGACGGACTTACAACGCCAACCGTATCGCCTTCTTTTAATCCCTGCGGAATTATCACCGAATTATTATTAGGGGCGATTTTATCAATTTCGGTAAAACTAGCCAGCGGAAAAGCTAAACTTCCAATTCCTATATTCTGTATGAATTTTCTACGTTGCATTTGGGTAATTTTAGAAGCTTAAAGTTAATAATTATCACGAATCTGGAGCAGTACCTTTTCCATTTCGGCTTTTAAAACTGGAGTAGGAACCGTGTAGTTACTATTCATAAAACTAAAAATCAATAATTTGCCGTTTTTTGTTTTTAAATAGCCACTAAGACTGTGATTATTTTTTAAAGTACCGGTTTTGGCAAAAACGTAAGGTTTAGGGGCTTTATAGTAATTTTTAATTGTTCCTGAATGGCCGCCGGCAGGTAACATATCTAATAATTCTTCCTGTGGAACTTCCGCTTTAATTTTTTGAAGCAATTTCACCATACTCCGGGGTGTGAAAAGATTATAGCGTGAAAGTCCCGATCCATCATACCACATAGGTTCGTCTGGTAGATCTTTTAAGTGATTTTCTTTCATATAATCTATCGCAATTTCAGATTTCAGGGTGTCAGAAATTTTATTTGCTGCCATTAATAAGATTTGTTCGGCTATAAAATTATCACTCACCTTTAGCATTCTTTTATACAGGCTATCGCTCGAAATGCTATATAATGTGTTTGTTAGATTTTTATTTAATGCTGAATTCTGAATAAGACTAACCGGTTTTTGAAGGGTATCTTTTAAAAGATTTACAAGAATTTCTGAAGAATATTTAAAAGGAACAACTTGAGAAAAATCTGAATCTTTCTTTTGATTGTTGAACGTAAATCGGTTTTGGACTATATCACGCCTAAGCCGTGAGGACATTAGACTGTCTTTAGAGCTTACCAGTGAGTCCTTAAAAATTTTCGGTGAAACCACGGGAAACTCCTTATTTTTTTCAAACTCAAATCCAACCATATTGCCATAAATAGGAAAAGCGGTGCGCTCTGCCGAATAATAGGCGTTATAATCGTCCCAGGCCCAACCTGGTCCCTGGTGTTTTTCGATATAAGTTGGCGCAACGTAAGCGAGGTGTTTCTCATTGTTTTTCAAAAACTTAAGAACCTTTGATTTTGGCAAATTTTCATTTAAGAAAGAGGGGTCTCCGGTGGCCTTAAAATAAAGCGTATCGTTCCGGACCTGGTATTGAATTGCAGGAATAGAATCGCCTAATATTTTTAGGCCTGCATAAAAAGTAAAAAGTTTGGTATTTGAAGCCGGTGTAAAATATTTATTGGCGTTATGGTTGTAAAGCGTTTTGTTTTCTGTAGGATCAATCACCATAAATCCCACGAATCCTTGTTCGAAGATAGGAGATTCTTCAAAAATCTTGTCTAAAGGCTTGCTTATTTTTCTCGTGCTTGAGCAGGAGCTAAATATTAAGATGATGAAAGAAAGGATAATAGCGGTTGGGAGGAAGTTAATGGGAGAGTAATTATTCACGCTTGAACATTTTACAGGTTGGTAATCTTTTCAAAAAATTAAGACTAAGTTAAATTAATATTCAATAAACTTAATAAAAGTATAATTTTTTATTAGTCTATTTTGTTTAAATAGGTGTATTTTAGGGTATATTTAATTTGTAATTCATAAAACTTTAACAAAAAAAAGGATGAGAAACAAAATTACAATTATGGCCTTGCTGGCTTTTTTTCAACTTACAGGGATGTTTGCTCAGCAGCAGGAAGTGACCGGTACGGTTACTGTAGCCAGTGATGAAATGCCTTTACCAGGTGTGAACGTTTTGGTAAAGGGGACAAACGAAGGTACCGTTACCGATATGGAAGGTAATTATTCTATTGAAGTTGGAGAAGATGCTATTTTGGTATTTTCTTCTTTAGGCTTTGAGACACAAGAGCAAGCTGTAAATGGAAGAAGCGTAATTAATGTTAGCATGGTTGAAAACCTTGAAGGTCTTGATGAGGTAGTAGTTACTTCATTTGGTATTGAACAGGAAAAGAGATCGCTGGGATATGCCGTTCAGGAAATCAATGCAGAGGAAATTACCAAAACTAAACAGCAGAACGTAGTAAGTGCATTGCAGGGGCAGGCTGCCGGTGTGCAGATTACCAATTCTGGTGGTGCTCCCGGGCAAAGTGCCAGGATTATTATAAGAGGTGTAAACTCTTTAGACCCCAATGCCGATAACCAACCTTTATTTGTTGTAGATGGTGTTCCTATCGATAACTCGACTACAGAATCTGCAGGTACTCCTCGTGGATTAACAAACAGGGCGGCAGATATAAACCCTAATGATATTGAATCTTTAAACGTCTTAAAAGGAGCTGCTGCTACGGCCTTGTATGGAGTTAGGGCTGCAAATGGAGCGGTTATTATTACTACAAAGAAAGGTAAAGAGGGACAGGTTAGAATTAACCTTAACAGTTCAATAGGATTTGAAGAGATTAATCAGTATCCCGATTTTCAGGAAGTATATGGGCAGGGATTCTCAGGAGAATACAATCCAGATTCTTTTTGGCCTAACTGGGGACCTTCCATGCAGGAGATTAATGCGATAGATCCCGATGTTAAGTTTTATGATATTTGGAGGGATGCTTTTGATACAGGAATTCAAATAGATAACTCTTTAAGCATATCCGGTGGAAATGAAAAAGCTACTTTTTATGGTTCATTGGGTAATTTAAGTCACGAAGGGATTATGCCTTTTAGTGATTGGAACAGAACCTCTGCCAGATTAAATGGCCAGGTGAAATTCAGTGAAAAATTTACATTCTCAGGAAATTTGAACTATACTATTTCGGGTGGTAATCGAGTGCCGCACGATAGATTTATGGAGCGTATGATGTACTGGGCACCAAATCATGATGTTACAGATTATATAAATCCAGATGGCACCATGAGAACTTATGGTAATACCAACCCATTATACGATGCACGATTTAGTACTTTTGAGGATGAGGTTAATAGGGCTATTGGTAATTTTAAATTCACCTACAGCCCTTTTGAGTGGCTGGATATTAATTACCTGATTGGGACAGACTATTATAGTGAGAACAGAACAGCAATTACTCCGGGACCTTTGGGGATAGATGGTGAAGTGCCATTAAGCAGCACCGGTTCTATTACTGAAACAAGCATAGAAAGTCGTGATTTTAACTCAAACTTTTTTATTACACTCACCAAAGATTGGACAGAAAAATTCGGAAGTACCCTAAGGATTGGAAACGACGTATTTGAGAGGAACTATAAAAGATTTGATGCTTCTGGATCTAATTTCGTGATTCCCCGATTTTACGATCTGAGTTATACCAGTCAAATTTCAAATTCTCAAGATAAACGCAAGAAAAGACTTGTTGGTGTATATGGAGATTTGATGTTGAGCTATGATAATATGTTATTTTTAAATATAACTGCCAGAAACGACTGGACATCAACACTTCCAATTGGTAATAATTCATTTTTTTACCCTTCGGTTAACTTAGGATGGGTCTTTAGTGAAGCTATCGAAACACCAGAGTTTTTGACCTTTGGCAAATTAAGGGCATCCTGGGCTCAGGTAGGAAAGGATACAGACCCATATTTAATTGGACAAACTTACACGTCACCATCAAATTATCCACTGAACGGTCAGGTAGGTTTTACACGATTTAGTCGTTTTGGAGATCCTTTACTAAAACCTGAAGAAACAACCTCTATTGAATTTGGTACTGATCTTAGATTCTTTGAAAATCGTTTGGGAATAGATTTTACCTGGTATAAATCTAATAGTAAGGATCAGATTATTCCTGTTCCAGTTTCAGAAAGTGTAGGTTTTTCAACTTTTGTGACTAATGCAGGAGAGATTGAGAATAAAGGGGTTGAATTTATTATTCGCGGTACTCCGGTGAGAACTGAAGATTTTAGCTGGAATGTTTCTTTGAACGCCGCCTATAATCAAAATGAAGTCGTAAATATTAGAGAAGGAATAGAAGAAATTGTGGTAGGAAGCCAATTTGGTTATGCAGGAAGTAGGGTGACTATAAAGCTGATAGAAGGAGAAGCTTACGGTAATATTTTTGGAAGTAGTTACGAGAGATTTGGAGCCGATGAAAATAGCATCTTTCTGAATGATGACTTGCCAGTTGTGATTGGAGAAAATGGATTCCCAGTTAGAAATGGAGCGCAACTTGTTTTAGGAAACACCACGCCCAAATGGATTGGCGGTCTAAAAAATGATTTCTCCTATAAAGGCTTTGATTTATCTTTTCTAATCGATTTTAGAACGGGCTTGGAGCAATACAGCCAGTACGATAATTTCTTCGCCGCTTTCGGTATCGCTGAATATACTTTGGCTAGGAATGATACCCGGGTTTTTGATGGTGTTCTGGCAGATGGGTCGCCTAATGCTCAGGAGGTCTGGTTAGGCCAGGGAGTAGGTCCGGACGGTAGAGATTATGGTGCAGGTTTTTATAGAAATACCTATAGAACCGTAAGTGAGAATTTTGTTCATGACGCTTCATTTATAAAGCTGAGAAATATATCGCTGGGCTACAACCTACAGGAGAATTTATTAAGTGTTTTACCTTTCAATTCGGCCCGCGTTTCTGTAGCGGCTAACAACATTGTACTGTATACTCCTTGGGATGGTTTTGATCCTGAATCTTTTAGCGCAGGAGCCGGTGGTAATGCAGTTGGTTTTACTGGCTTGGGTTACCCGGGAGTGCAAAGCTTATTTTTCACGCTTAATTTAGGACTATAATTAAAAAGATAACGGATATGAATTTTTTAAAAAACAAATACACATACCTTGTTGTCGTTAGTATGTTCATGTTTTTGTCTTGCGACGATTACCTGGATATTAATGATAACCCGAATAATCCAACCGAGGCGCCAATTTCAGCCTTAATGGTGAATTCCACTTTCGAGACTGCCCAGAATACATTTAGAATGGGAGATATTTCTACTAATTATGTACAGCATCTGGCTTCGCCTAACCCTGCCAGTTCTTCAGATATTATGGATCCGGTGAGTTTTAGTGGGACCTGGTCCAGTATGTACAATGTAATGACAGATTTAAGTGACCTTATAAATCAGTCGAGAGAAAACGGGGCAAATCACTACGAGGGTGTAGGCCAAATATTAATGGCTTTAAATCTTGGGATGACAGTAGATGCCTGGGGAGATATTCCCTATAGCGAAGGGCTGGATTTTCAAACTATTACTCCTTCTTATGATGACGATAATCAGCTATACCAGGAAATTTTGAGACTGCTGGATGAGGGGCTTGTTAATCTGTCTAGCGCTACTGAGGTTTCGGTTGGTGAAGACGATTTTATTTATGATGGTGATATTAGTAAATGGATGAAATTGGGAAATATGCTCAAGGCAAGATATCTTAACCATTATAGTGAGACAGGTTCCTATGACCCTGCTGCTGTGCTTACCGCCTTAGAAAGTGGAATGGAATCTAATGAAGATGATGCCCAGGTAGAATATTTTCCAGAACAATTCAATCCATGGGCGAGCGTAGCTATAAACAATGCCGATTTACTTTTAGGAGGCTGGATCTCAGAACAATTTATAGAAAGTCTGGACGGAACCCTTTACGGGGTCCAGGACCCAAGGTTGCCTTATATGGTTGGAGCTACAGACGATGGGGAATATATTGGAGTAGAGAATGGAGCTGGTAGAGGAGACGCCCCAGAACAAGGCGCACGTTCTGTACTTGAGCCAGGAGACTTTTACTCCAGTGAGCAATCACCTATTTTAATAGCAACATATTTTGAGCAGAAATTCATTGAGGCCGAGGCAGCTTTCAATATCGATAAAAGCAGGTCTTACGAAGCTTATTTAGCCGGAATTAGGGCCCATATGAATAAAATAGGTGTTGAACCGGGTGAAATTGAAGCTTATATCAATAGTCCGGAGGTAAGTATGGGAGAAGCTGACTTTACCATGGATGATATTTTCAAAGAGAAATGGATAGCAATGTTCCTTCACCCTGAAACCTGGGTTGACGCTCGTAGATATGATTATTCTTATGAAGATTTTGATCTTCCTGAAAATATAAACCCAGATCTTAACGGTGAGTTTATTAGCAGGTTGGCATATCCAGATTCTGAAGTAAGCAGAAATGGAAGTAATGTACCTGAGGTTAATCTTACCGATAAGATTTTTTGGGATGAATAGAATTACCAAACAATAATAGTATCTGAATCTCCCGGTTTTCCCGGGAGATTTTGGTTTTAAATATATTCTAAATGAAATATATAATTATAATTTTCGCACTTCTTTTGTTAAGTTGTAAAAGCTCTGATATATCCGACAGTATAATAGATCGTCCTATAATTTTTAACGAAGAACGAACCCAACTTAGCCTCGATTATCTGGAAGAACGTTACGGTTTGGAAAAATCTTCTCCTGAAATTACTCCGAAAATGATCGTGCTGCACTGGACGGCAATTCCGGATTTAGAAAGTTCATTTCGTGCATTTAACCCGATTAAATTACCTGGCGCCAGGGAAGATATTCAAAAAGCCGGTGCTTTGAATGTTTCAGCTCATTTTCTGGTGGATCGCGATGGTACAATTTATAGGTTAATGCCCGAAACAATTATGGCAAGACATGTAATTGGCTTAAACCACGCCGCAATTGGAGTTGAAAATGTTGGCGGTACAAAAGAAACCCCGCTTACTAAAGCTCAGCTTAAGGCTAATATTGATTTAGTGAAATATTTAGCTGAAAAATATAATATAGAATATTTGCTGGGGCATTATGAATATCCGCAGTTTGAAGGCCACGAATTATGGTTGGAGAAAGACGAATCTTATCGAACTCAAAAGACCGACCCCGGAAAAGAATTTATGCAAAAAGTTCGCGTAAAAACTAAAAGCCTTAATTTTAAACCTGTTCCTAAAAAAGATACTAAATGAATTTCAAAAATATAAGCTTCCTGCTTTTTGTAATCGGATTTTTCACCCTTTCAGTAAGCTCAGCCCAGGATAAAGAGCTTTATAGAGACCTATATAATTCTTATGAAGATTTTAAAGAAAAATCTATTGAAAAACGCCGATTCACTCAGGCTGAAATTCAACCTCTTATTTCTGATTTCAAGGAAAAAGAGAGTTTTAAAGTAACGAGGCTTGGAGAATCCATAGAGGGTAGACCGCTTCAGTTAATTTCTGTGGGTGATGGCGATGTAGATATTCTTCTGTGGTCGCAAATGCACGGCGACGAATCTACGGCTACCATGGCTATTTTCGACATTCTTAATTTTTTAGATTCCGAAGTATTTTCAGAAGAAAAAGAAAAGATGTTGGAGAATGTAAAACTTCACTTTTTGCCAATGTTAAATCCAGATGGTGCAGAGCGTTTTCAGCGTAGAAATTTACTGGGAGTAGATATTAATCGTGATGCCCTGCGATTACAGTCTCCGGAAAGTAAAATTTTAAAAAATGTGCGGGACAGCCTGGATGCCGATTTTGGTTTTAATCTGCACGATCAAAGCACTTATTACAATGCTGAAAGAACTGCAAAGCCTGCAACAATTTCTTATTTAGCCCCGGCTTATAATTATGAAAAATCTATAAATGAGATTCGTGGCGCTGCAATGCAGGTAATAGTGCAAATGAATAATATTCTGCAGGAATATGCCCCCGGCCAGGTTGGGCGTTATAATGATGATTTTGAGCCCCGTGCTTTTGGAGATAATATTCAAAAATGGGGTACAAGTACAATTTTAATTGAGTCTGGTGGTTACCATAACGATCCTGAAAAGCAGGAAATTAGAAAGTTAAATTTTGTTTCTATTCTTGCCGCCATATTTTCTATTGCCGATGAAGACTATAAAAACGCTGAGATTTCTAAATATGAGGAGATCCCAAATAACGACAGAAAGCTTTTTGATTTAAAACTTACCGGGCTTACCTATGAGTTATTAGGTGAAGAGTATATTATAGATTTAGGGATTAACCAGAATGAAATTCAGGATGAAGCCCTGGATTATTTTTATGCTTCCAACATAGCAGACCAGGGAGATCTTTCTACTTATTATGGATATGAAGAATTGGATGCGTCAGAATATAAACTAGTGGAAGGGAAAATATATCCGGAAACTTTTGAAAATTTAAAGAAACTTCAGCAGGAAAATATTTCAAAAATACTTAAAGAGGGATATTCTTACGTTTCTCTAAAAGAATTACCCAAAGATGCTTTTACTAAATCACCTGTTAATCTGGTTTCTGAAGATTTTGAATTACCTGAAAATTTGCAGCCAAATTTCTTCTTAAAAAAGAAAGGAAAGCTGGAATATGCGGTGATCAATGGGTTTTTAATAGATCTTGGTAATGAAAAATTAGATATAGAAAATGCGCTTATTTTAGATTGAGGAGGAATTCGGCCTGAAGCACAGCATAAAAAAAAGAAGATTCCGTATCTTTGCCGGCTATGATTACAGAAGAAACTAAGGCATTGGTAGATGATGGGATAATGCTTCCTTTAATGGAGGAGTTTTATACCATACAGGGAGAGGGATTTCATAAAGGAACTGCCGCTTATTTTATAAGAATTGGAGGCTGCGATGTAGGATGCCATTGGTGCGATGTTAAAGAAAGCTGGGACCCATCTATTCATCCGCCAACACATATAGGTGAGATTGTGGAAAAAGCGGTAGCAAGCAGTAAAA
>DATFJA010000299.1:0-6403 GCA_035269545.1 Salegentibacter sp. | reverse complement strand
TTCTCTTGGATCTACAGTAAGCACTTTGTTTTTCATAGTAGTTGTTGCTGCCTGGGTACTGTGGTCAAAAACGTTATGCGCATATTCAGCATCTATTTCTTTACCACCCCCGTTTTCTACATATTCCTGGATCTTCTTCCAGTTTACAGCAGCGATGAAATCTTTATCATTTTGAGAAGCGTTAACTTCCTGCATGGTGTGGGCTTCTTCGGTATTATAGGTAGTAAAGAAGAACCAACCATGAGAATCCCCACGTCCTGGGTGGGAAAGGTCGTAGTTAAATCCAGGCATTTTAAGCTGGAAATCGATATTCATTCTACCGTCTTCACCAACAGCAATAAAGGTTAGAGGGCCTTTAAAGTTACCTTTCATTTGATCTATAGCCATATCCTCTTGTGGATAAGGTACAGAGAAACGGGTACCGGCAACTACATATTCTGTGTTTTCGGTTATGAAAGAAGAAGAGTGATTCCCTGCACTATGAGGGATCTCAATGATCTCTTCGGTTTCAAAAGTTTCAAGGCTAATACGTGCTATCCTTGGAGTGTTGTTCTCGTTGATAAATATCCAACGTCCATCAAGTTCTCCTTCTGTTTGAGAAATATCGGGATGGTGAGAATCTCCCCATGGTACGAATCCGAAGGAAGTATTTAACATTGGAACTGTTTCTTCTGAATATCCATAACCATTGGTTGGAAATTGCGAAAAAACAGGGATCTCTTTAAGCATTCTTCCTGAAGGCAGACCGTAAACCGTAAGGTTACCACTATATCCGCCAGACAGGAATGCATAGTATTCATCATGTTCGCCCGGGGCCACATATACACGCTCAGCTGCATTAGAAGTGATAGCTCCCGATTTCTCACCAGAAGATCCATCGTTGCCGCATGATTGGATAAATAATCCTAAAACACCCAGGATCGCGATTTTTAAAATATTTTTCATTGGGATTGAATTTTAATTTATTGTTTGAAATTGAATTGATTATTCTTTTGGTAAAATGACTTCTTCAGTTATATGCACCCATCCGTTACTTACTTTAACGGTGCCTACGATTTTAGAGCCTCCTACAATAATATCTTCTCCATCTTTACTAACCTCTACATTTTCGCCGGAAGCCATATAAAGCGTACGCCCTTTTTCTATATTCTTCTCAAGCATATCTACCGGATAATTGCTGGGTGCAACATGATTTTTAAGAATATAGGCCAGTTTAGACTTGTTTTCTGGTTTTAAAAGATCTTCAACGGTGCCCTCCGGGAGTTTATCGAAAGCTGCATTTGTTGGAGCAAAAACCGTAAGTGGCCCTACATTAACCAGCGCGTTTTCCACACCCGCTGCTTGTACTGCCGCCACCAAAGTAGTGTGATTTTCAGATTCCATTGCTAAGCGTAGCGCATTCGGAGTTTCACTGTCATCATCGATAAAGGCTTGTCCCTTATTCGCGTCGTTTGTTTCTACTGCCGTAGCAGGTGTTGCATCTTTATCATTTTCGTTATCCTTACAGCCAATAAGAACAGTAGCGCTTAAAAGCAGGATACAGGTTAAAAAAAAGGAGAATTTTTTCATCATTGGTTGGTTTAATTAGGTTTTACTTTTTGTTCAGATTAGCTTTTTACCTATCTGGAGCAATTAATTTTGCGCATCATATTGCCTGAAGTATTCTACAATAGCCCTGGCCTCATCTTCTTTAAGCCCCTGATTAGCCATCACAGCCATATTTGACTCTATCAATAACTTTTTGGCGATAGGATCTTTCTTGATCATTTCTTCAGGATTCAGGATCATGTTCATGATCCACTCTGGTGAGCGTCTTTCGGTAACATCAGCAAGTCCCGGCCCTACGAATTTCTTATCCATTTTGTGGCAGGCAGAACACATTTTTTTGAAGATATCTGCTCCATTAGCAGCCATTTCTGAATCTATACTTTCCGGCAAGCTTAAAGATTTTACCGGGCCGATACCCTTATTGGATAAAGCGTCCCCGGTTTCTCCAGTTGCATCATCGGCTTCAACTTTTTCACTTTTAGTTTGTGATTCGTATCCTTCCAAACGAAGGTCCTGATCCTTGTCCTTTTCAGAATTTCCACAAGCCGCAATCGAAAACACCAGCGCTATGGCCAATCCTATTTTTACAATTAATTTCATAATGATTGTTTTTGATTTCTGATGTAAAATTACCAGACATCTCAATCTTATTTTATGACTCGAATCATAACAAAAATTAAAGTTAAATAGAGACCTAACTATCTGGCACCATGAACTAATTAAAAGAGAGTCGCGGGGCTGAAAAAAATAAAACTCATAAAGATTCAGAGATTAAAAAACTTGCTACCTTTATAGGAGTTGAAGCATTATTCAAGTAGAAAATATGCGAATAGCCTTATCAATAATATTTGTAATTCATGGAATCATCCATCTCTTTGGATTTCTAAAAGCCTTCGGTTTTTCAGAATTCAATGCTATTTCCCAACCAATTTCCAAAACTTTCGGCATCCTCTGGCTGATGGCTTTTCTGCTGTTTGCGGTTAGTTTAAGCCTATTTTTAAGCTATTACCGGTACTGGTGGGTATTTGCAATTTCGGCTGTAGTCCTTTCTCAATTTTTAATAATTAATTATTGGAGCGATAGCAAATTCGGAACGATCTTAAACCTGATAATTTTTACGGCTGCGCTTATAGCTTTAGCAAACCTCAACTTCCAAAAAAAAGTAAGCACAGAAATAAGCCATATGTTCAATGAATCTAAAAATTCAGAAAATATAATTGTCACTGAGCAAATGCTCACAAAATTTCCCAGCCCTGTAAGAAAATGGCTTTGCAATAGCGGTATTCCCGGGAAAGAAAAGATTCAGCATGTTTGTTTGGAGCAGGAAATACAAATGCTGATGAAACCGGAACAAAAAGAATGGATGGCAGCTAAAGCAAAACAATACTTTAGTGTGGAACCGCCAGCTTTTAACTGGACGATTGATCTTGATATGAGGGCGGGCTTAAAAGTAGCAGGCAGAGATAAATTTGAAGATGGAAAAGGTGAAATGTTTATAAAACTAATGTCAGCCATTCCTATCGTTAACGCAAAAGACAGTAAAAAAGTAGATCAGGCAACCTTGCAAAGATATTTAGCTGAAATTGTTTGGTTTCCCTCTGCGGCCACAAGTTCTTATATTAGCTGGGAGGCCATAGACGAGTATTCTGCAAAAGCCACTATGAGTTATAAAGGAACAGAAGGATCTGGCGTATTTCATTTTGATAAAAATGGAGATTTCAAAAAGTTTGTAACAATGCGCTACAAAGATGCCAACGATAACAAGCCTTCTCAATGGACTGTTACCGCAAGCGAAACCGCAGTTCGAAACGGCTTAAGAATCCCGGTGAAATCGGAAGTGACATGGAAATTAGACGATCGCGAATGGACCTGGTTAAAACTTAAGATAGTTGATATAAAATATAATAACCAGCCTTCAATACATATGGAAACTGAGCCCAGGAACTTACGCCTCCCGTCCCTCTGTTTTTAATCCTATCAGGCTTTTTAATTTGAAGTATCTTACAATAGTAATAGCGGCGCAATAATACCAAGCCTTACTTCATTCCTGTTATGATAAGCAGTATCAAATTCCTGTTTAGCATAATTAGAATAAGTATAGAACCGGCCGATGTAGGCAAAGAAAAATCGGATATCAATTTTCTCAAACGGACTGTAATATATAGTAGGAACCATTCCATAGCTCGTTCTCAAATGCTTACGATCGCTTGTAGCGTCACCGTAGGCGCTACTGGTCATTAAACTTAATAGACCTTTAAATTTTGAATTAAAGCGATATTCAGCTCTCAACCAGTTCTCAACATACAAAGCATCTTCAGCTACAGATGTTCCAGCCATAATATCTGTCACTATGCCTTTCGTATCCACTTCCTCATAGCTGTAATTGAAATCATACATTAAAGTAAGATTACGGTTTTGGTATTTATTCCCTAAAGTAAAAAAATAAGTCCCTTTCTTTTCCACCTGGTTAGAATAACTCAGGCTATAAATAGTTTGAATTTTCCCATCAAAAAAACTTCCCCGCCAGTTTCCAACAATTGCCACCGGCCAGTCAGGTTCCTGAATATTTTCTGCAACCACATCGCCATAAATGTCATCATAAAGCATAGTACGGGAATTCAAGATCTGAAACCCAAATTTATGATCTACTGAAGGTTGATAAGTAATCCCGGCCCCGGTAACAAATGCCAAAGCATTACTTTGAATATCATTATATTCCAACACCTCCAAAGCCTTGAACTCGTATTCATAACCGCCATAAAAGGCATAGGTTTTTCCAATAATAAAATCAAGCTTAGGACTGGCTTTAATATTTAAATATGCTAATTCTATATTACTGCCCAATTGATCCAGGGTTTGTATATCGCTACCCTTGTTAAACCGGTTTCTAAAACTGAAGTTCACCCTATCGTGTAATTTCGCTGAAAAACCAAGCGCAGTAAAACCGTTTTCAAACTGAATCCCATTGTAATAGCGATCCCAACCCCTGAAAGTATACGCCTGAAACTCGGTACGCATATCAAAGGTGATATTTAAATTTTTTAAGAGGCTTTTCTTTTCTATGGAGATAAGAGGTTCCGCCAAAGTGTCGTTTACCTGCGATAATCCCAGTAATGGGATTAATAAAAGCGCACTTATCAAAAATGACTTTATCATAAGCCTACATTTAGAATTTCAACTTAATACAATGGTAAAATGACGTGTCTCAATTAATTTGTTTCAAAGAGAAAACATTATTTATGAAGCATCTATTCTAAAATTACTGAAATTCTATTAAACTTAGTTGAAATACTAAATCTTTTACAAGGCTAGCTAACCGACTTAAACCCGGAGTGTTGGTAAAATTGACTATTCTTTTCGAAATTTTGAGGCATATTTATAATATGCACTGTGTGCGTTATCCTACGTTCACATTGAAGAAATGACCAACCAAAGCGGTAAGCCCCATTGCAACGGTGCCCCAAAATGTAATTCGTATAATTGCTTTCCATACACTTGAACCCCCTGTTCTAGCTGACAATGCACCTAAAATTATTAGAAAGAAAAGTGCAGATCCATAAAGGGAATACTCCATACTACCTAAAGGAAGAAAAAGTGTTACTAAAAAAGGCAATAATCCCCCGACCGTAAATGCCGCACCAGATGAAAATGCAGCTTGCATAGGTTTAGCCTGGCTAATTTCATTGATCCCTAACTCGTCCCTAACGTGTGCTGCAAGGGCATCGTATTCGGTTAATTCTTTAGCCACAGTTAAGGCTGTTGCTTTTTTTAAACCTCTTTTTTCATAAATTTCGGCCAGTCGCTGTAATTCTATTTCGGGCATTTCATTTAGCTCTTCCTTTTCGCGTTCTATGTCTGCTGCTTCAACATCTGTTTGTGAACTTACAGATACATATTCCCCGGCCGCCATTGATAAAGCACCGGCGACCAGGCCGGCTAAGCTTGCTAAAATTATTGGTTCTCGCGTATTGCTCGCTGCAGCCACCCCAATGGCAATACTTGCAGTTGATAAAATTCCGTCGTTAGCCCCAAGTACGGCAGCTCTCAACCAATTACTTCTATGTATGTAATGATTTTCTAAATAATCATCTAATCCCTCTGATTCTTCTTTCATAACTTGATTATTCATAATTACAAACAAGTTTGGTTTGAAGGGCCTAATATCTTTTAAACTAGCTATTCGTGATTTTTTCTACTGAAAAAATATTACTCAAGTTCAGAGACATATCGTCTAAGAAGTCTGTAATTTCTTCCACAAATTCCTCTCCCTTTTCCTTACGATTTATAGTTAAATGAACTACTATTGATTCGGGTTCAGGTGGGTAACCAGTAGTAACCGTCCAACATAATGCATTGGGACACTCTATTAAAGCAAAGCGCACACCACCTTTTATTTCACTACGGGTCAGGGTAAATTCTCCCCAAATTCCACCAATACTAGCTTCCTTTTCACCTGGAGCTACTAAATTGAAAATTTCGGTACTTATATTATCCAGATTACTAAGCTTTAATTGGCTTTGTAAACCTTGTTCGGTGGTTTCTGATTTTATTATCCTGAAATATTCCATAAGTAGTTCTTTTATTGATTAAAAATATTCTCTAATCCTGAGGTTTAGCTACTGCAAATAAGCGGAGTAAGAGTTGCTAACTTGTCGATTTAATAAGATTTTATCCAGACTACAAAATTATAGAATTTTGATTAACCGGGAATGATTTTGTTGGCAGTTTCACCTTATCGCAAGAGATTAAGATTTTTCTTTATACCGATAATTTTTTTAAAATCTGAATATTGCATTTTAATGCTTTTTGATTTTTAAGTGCATCTGGAATCTTGGAAGTATTTAATACCTTTATA
>DATFJA010000298.1:0-7328 GCA_035269545.1 Salegentibacter sp. | reverse complement strand
TAAAAGACCTAAAACGTCAAACATAAAGGCAGACATTGTTTTTTGCAATTCGTCCTTATCTTCTGAAGTGATCCTAGCAGCTTCTTCCTTAATATTATTGATCATCTTAACCGCATCAAAAAGCTTTGCAATAAGAATCGGGCTGTTAAAATCATCGTTCATCGCGTCGTAGCAAGACTGTTTCCAGTTTTTAATATCTACGCTCGAATTATCTGAAACGGGAAGCTCATCTATCGCGTGGTAGGCATCCATTAATCGGTTAAAACCTTTTTCGCTTGCTTTTAATGCCTCATCAGAAAAATCTAAAATGCTGCGGTAATTCGCCTGAAGCATAAAGAATCGGGTTACATTCGGTGAAAATGGTTTATCTAAAACATCATTATTTCCAGAGAAAATTTCTTCCGGAAGAATATTATTGCCGGTGCTTTTTGCCATTTTCTTACCGTTTAAAGTAAGCATATTGGCGTGCAACCAGTAATGAACCGGGTTTTTGCCTGTAGCGGCTTCACCCTGGGCAATTTCACATTCGTGATGTGGAAATTTCAGATCCATTCCGCCGCCATGAATATCAAATTCTTCGCCCAGATATTTTGTGCTCATCACCGTACACTCTAAATGCCAGCCCGGGAAACCGTCGCTCCATGGCGAAGGCCAGCGCATAATATGCTGTGGTTCGGCTTTTTTCCAGAGTGCAAAATCCTGAGGATTCTTCTTATCACTTTGTGCAGCAAGTTCGCGGGTGTTAGCAATCATATTTTCAATATCTCTTCCACTAAGCTTGCCGTAATGGTTGGTTTCATTGAATTTTTTCACGTCAAAATATACCGAACCGTTTACCTCGTAGGCAAAACCTTTTTCGATGATTGTTTTAACGATTTCAATCTGTTCAACAATATGGCCGGTGGCCGTAGGTTCTATACTCGGTGGCAGGTTATTGAATTTCTGCAGAATATTATGAAAATCTATGGTGTAGCGTTGAACCACTTCCATAGGTTCTATTTGTTCTAAACGTGCTTTCTTAGCAATTCTATCTTCTCCGCTATCGGCATCATTTTCCAGGTGACCGGCATCGGTAATATTTCTAACATATCTTACTTTATATCCCAAGTGCTTCAGGTAACGAAAAACAAGATCAAAAGAGATAAAAGTTCGGCAATTACCTAAATGAACATTACTGTAAACAGTAGGGCCGCAAACATACATTCCAACGTTTCCTTCGTTTATGGGTTTAAAGACTTCCTTTTCCCCCGTCATAGAATTGTACATTTTCAAGCTTTGTTCCTGGTATAGCGCCATAGATAGTTAGTTGTTGGTTATTAAGAAATAGAATTTTTTAAAAAGTAGTGTCTAATTTTATATAGTCAAGGAATTCTCTTTTTACAGATTTTTCTTTGAAAGCTCCGCCAAATTCACTGGTTACGGTGCTGCTGTCTATATCTCTAATTCCGCGGCTATTCACGCAAAGGTGCTTGGCATCTACTACACAAGCAACATCTGGAGTGCCCAGGGCTTTTTGTAATTCCTGAACAATCTGCATCGTCATTCGTTCCTGTACCTGAGGTCTTTTTGCGAAATAGTCTACAATCCGGTTCATTTTAGAAAGGCCTATTACGCGTCCTTTAGAAATATAGGCAACATGAGCTTTTCCAACTATAGGAAGTAAATGATGCTCACAGGTAGAATAAACAGTGATGTTTTTTTCTACCAACATTTCGCCATACTTATATTTGTTTTCAAAAGTAGATGCAATAGGTTTCCTCTCCGGATTTAATCCTGCAAAAATCTCGTTCACAAACATTTTTGCAACACGTTGTGGGGTTCCTTTCAGGCTATCGTCAGTGAGGTCAAGCCCTAAAGTTTCCATAATCTTTTTAACGTCCTTATTGATGAGCGCTACTTTTTCAATATCACTCAGTTCAAAAGCATCTTCACGAATAGGGGTTTCTGCGCTGCTTCCAACATGTGCATCGCCCTGCTCATCAATTTCATTCAAAATTTTGTCTATTTTCATACCGTTTTTACAATAATAGTCGTAAACCGTTTGTTTGGCTTGCAAAGATACATATTTAATAGGTTTTTATATAATCATAAAAAGCGGGGTTTCAAGAGATATTTGTTATTTTGTAACTTCTTTTACCTAATATGAAACAAAAATCACTTCTTCTTTTTTGTCTATTCCTAATCTATGGAAGTATGGAGGCGGTTTTTGGCCAGGGTAGTACCTGCGAAAGTTTAGATCCTTTTTGTGCGGGTAATGAGGAGTTGGTTTTTCCAAACTCTAATATTAATAATAGTAACCAGGTGAATGGGCAATTGGGTCCAAATTATGGATGTTTGATTTCTCAACCATATCCGTCGTGGTTCTATTTACAGATAGAACAGAGTGGTGATCTAAGGTTTAATATCTCACAGTTTCAAAATGAAAACGGGAGCGGCTCCCAATACGATGTAGATTATATTGTTTGGGGACCATTTGAGCGTACCGATGATTACTGTTCCAGCCAATCTTTAAGTGCTCAAAAAATTGTGGATTGTAGCTATGAACCCGATACGGTTGAGCAAATGAATATTCTTAATGCCGAAGCCGGAGAAGTGTATGTAGTGTTAATAACCAATTATGAACAACTTCCCGGTTATATAAGTTTGAAGCAAACCAATGCTAATGAGGCTAATTCCGGCTCTACAGATTGTGGGATTCTAGACGAGGTTCTTGGTCCTGATAGGTTTATTTGTGGTGAAACTGAAACAACTTTAGATGCCACTACTAATGGCGTTGCTTTTTATGAGTGGTACCGGTTTGATGAAAATATTAACGATTTTCAATTGATAGCAGGGGAAGAAGAATCAACGTTAACGGTAGACGATTCCGGACGTTATAAAGTTATTGTTTACGAAAATCAAACCCTGCGTCCAGATGAAGATGAAATTGAAATAGGGTTTTATGACGAGCCGATTGCGAATACACCCGAAAACCTCTATATCTGCGATCCAAATCAATCTAGTGTAGACCTAACTTTAGCTTCAGGAGAAATTTTAGCAGGAAATTCTTCCCAGGAAAATTATAGAGTTAATTTTTATGAATCTGTACAGGACCTGCAGGACGAAAATCCTATTGCAAATACAACGGCATTTCCAATTGAAGAAACCAGGGAGGTTTTTGCGCAGGTAGAAGGAGTCGAAAGCGGCTGTCTTTCCGGGGAAATTTCATTTAACGTTGAATTAGAACTTCTTCCTGAAAATTATCTCCCTGAAGAAAGTGTAATTTGCGTGGATCTAAACGGAGAGATTACTCGCCAAATTGAAATAGGTGAAGATCTTGGGAATAATTATTCTTACGAGTGGCTGGCAAATGGAACGGTGATTAGTACCAGTGCTTTTTTAGATTTTACTGAAATTCCAGAAACTGAAACCATAGAGCTTATTGTCACCAATTCCCAGTCTGGCTGCAGCGTAAACTTTCAAACAAACCTTGCTATCTATTCCAGGCCCGAAAGTGTGTTGGTTGAAATTGAAGGAAGCGATTTTACCGGAGGCTACGTTGCTACTGCTGAAGCTACAGCAGGTCCAGGCGATGAGACAACTTATGAGTATCGCTTAGATAACGGAGTCTGGCAGGAAAACCCGGTTTTTAGAAACTTAAATCCCGGTTACCATACGATTAGTGCCCGCGAAATAAATGGCTGTGGAATTACTACTTCAAATGAGTTTTTTCTGGTGGGATATCCAAGATTTTTCACTCCAAATGCCGATGGATATAACGATACCTGGAATATTGACAATACCACAGAGATTCAAATTCTAAAACTTTATGTCTTTGATCGCTATGGGAAACTCCTCAAAGAATTATCTCCGGGAGGAGAAGGTTGGGACGGTACATTTAACGGCAGAGCTTTACCCTCAGATGATTATTGGTTTAGAGTAGAATTCGAAATGCAAGATGGTACCCGTGATCATTATGGAATTAATTTCACCCTAAAAAGATAAAAGGCTGTTTAAAAGTTTTCTGAAATCGTCATCCTGAACTTGTTTCAGGATCTAAGGAGTTAGTAATTGCAACTTGTTAGAAGCTGAAACAAGTTCAGCTTGACGGAAATATGACTTTTAAACAGCCTTTTTACCCCACAATTTATTTGAAAATCAATTTAAGCAGCGGGAAGGTCGCCTTCCCCTTTTCTTGGCAACATAGATTTTCCCATTAAATATTTGTCTACGTGATAAGCAGCTTCACGGCCTTCAGAAATTGCCCAAACAATCAAAGATTGTCCACGGCGCATATCTCCCGCAGTAAAAATGTTAGGTATGTTGGTTTGGTAAGTCTCGTCTCCTTTAATATTAGTTCTGCTATCCAGTTCAAGACCTAACTGCTCACTTAATGTTTTTTCCGGTCCGGTAAACCCTAAAGCTAATAATACCATTTCACAAGGCCATTCTTTTTCTGAGCCTTCTACTTCTTGTA
The DNA here is from genome assembly GCA_035269545.1 of Salegentibacter sp. Taxonomy (GTDB): domain Bacteria; phylum Bacteroidota; class Bacteroidia; order Flavobacteriales; family Flavobacteriaceae; genus Salegentibacter. Next base: position 2,872 of record DATFJA010000298.1, on the reverse strand, counting down.
GTTGTGGCCTACCGTTCTCGCCCTTTACCCATTCTATATTTACGGTTTTTAAAGCTTTTAAATTGCCTTCTTTATCCCTAATAAATTCTTTAGTATTAATACTCCAGTTGCGCTCTACTCCTTCTTCGTGAGATGAAGTCGTTTTTACGGTGAAAGGCCAGTATGGCCATGGATTTTCATTGGTTCTATGATCTCCAGGCATAGGCATGATTTCAAAATTGGTAACAGATTTTGCGCCATGGCGATTAGAAGTTCCTACGCAGTCAGAACCGGTGTCACCACCACCAATTACGATCACATTTTTGCCTTTAGCTGAATATTCTTCGGTTTGCTTTTTTAAACCGTCTACAACTTCATTGTTATTTTTTAGAAAATCCATCGCCTGCATAACACCACCGCCTTCTGCACCTTCAATTGGTAGATGTCGACGTTTGGTAGCGCCACCGCAAAGTACTACGGCATCAAATTCTTTTAGTTTATCGGCTGCATAATTTTCACCTACATGAACACCGGTTTTAAATTTAATTCCTTCTTCTTTCATGACATCAACCCTACGGTCAATTACATGTTTTTCCATTTTAAAATCGGGAATTCCATAGCGTAATAATCCGCCAACTTTATTATCGCGTTCAAATACGGTAACCTCGTGACCGGCACGGTTAAGTTGTTGCGCCGCTGCAAGACCCGCAGGGCCAGAACCTACTACAGCTGCGGTTTTTCCGGTTCTGGATTTTGGAGGTTGTGGAGTGATCCATCCTTCTTTAAATCCGCGTTCTACAATGTATTTTTCAATAAGTTCAATCGCCACCGGTGGATCTGTAATTCCCAATACACAAGAAGATTCACAAGGTGCCGGGCATAACCTTCCGGTGAATTCAGGGAAATTATTTGTTCCGTGAAGAATATTAAGAGCTTTCTTCCAATCGTTTTTATAAACTGCGTGGTTAAAATCGGGGATCAAATTGCCAACAGGGCAACCACTGTGACAAAAAGGAATCCCGCAATCCATACATCGCGCTCCCTGTTCGCCAAGTTCCTCTGGCGACATTTCTTTCGTAAATTCTTTATAATCTTTTACTCGCTTCTCAACAGCTTCTGTCTCTTCAACCTTACGGTCGTATTCCATAAATCCTCTTATCTTACCCATAATTATGCTGTTTTGAGTTCTTGTTGTTCTTTTTTCATTTTCTCTTCTTCCATTTTCTTCAAGGCCTTTTTAAATTCTGTAGGCATTACTTTAATGAATTTGCCTGAACTCTCTTTCCAGTTTTCAAGAATTTCCCTGGCCACATCGCTCTCGGTATACTGGTAGTGATTTGAAATAAGTTCTTTGAGCTCCTCTTTATTTTCTTCGGAAGGGTCTTCTAAACCTATCATTTCCATATTGAAATTGTTATTATCCAGGCTGTTATCGGGATTATAGATATAAGCGATTCCTCCACTCATTCCAGCAGCGAAATTTCTACCTATAGTACCTAGAATTACAGCAACTCCGCCGGTCATATACTCACAGCCGTGGTCGCCGATTCCTTCAATAACTGCTTTTGCGCCAGAGTTTCTAACGCAGAAACGTTCGCCTCCAATTCCATTGATATAAGCTTCTCCATCTGTAGCGCCATAAAGTGCCACATTTCCAATGATCACATTTTCATTAGATTTAAAAGATGCTTCTTTTGGTTTTCTAACGCTTAAAGTTGCTCCCGAAAGGCCTTTCCCTAAATAATCGTTTGAATTTCCGTTGATATTCATCGTAAGGCCTTTAGTTGCAAAAGCTCCAAAACTTTGTCCGCCGGAACCGGTGAAATTTAAAGTAAGCGTACCATTAGGCAAACCTTTCGCTCCGTGAATCTTTGAAATCTCGTTACTCAAAATTGCCCCGGTAGTACGGTTGATATTACTAATTTGAAAATCAAGGCTCATTTTTTCTTTCCGGTAGATTGCCGGATGCGCTTGTTTTAAAATTTCGAAATCCAACACGTTTTCAAGATTGTGATCCTGGGTTTCGGTATTGTATAGCGGCATATCTTCATCGATTTTCGGCTTATACAAAATATTAGAAAGATCTAATCCCTGAGCTTTATAATGTTCAATTGCCCGATTCATATCCAACTTCTGGCTTTGACCCACCATTTCGTTGATACTTCTAAAGCCAAGATCGGCCATTATTTGTCTTAATTCCTGTGCGATGAAATACATAAAGTTGATCACATCTTCAGGAGTACCTTTAAATTTCTTTCTCAGTTCAGGATCTTGCGTAGCAATTCCCACGGGACAGGTATTTAAATGGCAGGCGCGCATCATAATACAGCCAGAAGCTACAAGTGGAGCGGTGGAAAAACCAAATTCTTCAGCTCCCAGCAACGCGGCGATAGCCACATCCCGACCGGTTTTTAACTGGCCGTCACATTCTACAACAATCCTGTTTCTAAGATTATTGATAAGCAATGTTTGCTGTGCTTCGGCAATTCCTAGTTCCCAGGGCAAACCTGCGTGGCGCAGGGAAGTTAGGGGAGAAGCTCCCGTACCACCATCATAACCTGAAATTAAAACCACGTCGGCTTTAGCTTTTGCTACACCGGCGGCAATAGTTCCCACCCCAACTTTAGAAACCAATTTTACATTGATCCTGGCTTCACGATTCGCGTTTTTAAGGTCAAAGATTAACTGGGCTAAATCTTCAATGGAATAAATATCGTGGTGCGGCGGTGGCGAAATTAATCCTACATAAGGAGTGGAATTTCGAGTTTTAGCAATATCAGGATTTACTTTTGGTCCCGGTAATTGCCCGCCTTCCCCGGGTTTTGCACCCTGGGCCATTTTAATTTGAATTTCTTTCGCGTTGCTTAAATAGTTAATGGAGACTCCAAATCTT
>DATFJA010000297.1:0-7535 GCA_035269545.1 Salegentibacter sp. | reverse complement strand
CAGTACGTTCTCTTTAAAAACATTCTTCATGCCGGTAGCCAACCAATCTGCACCATCATTGGTTTTAGAATAATCCCGGCATTTTAATGTAATTCTAATCAATCGATAAAATGGCGGATACTTATAATTGTACCGTTCTTCTAACTGATCTTTGTACATTCCGGCATAATCTCCCATAGAAACCTGTTGAATGATCTGGTGATGTGGATTGTAACTTTGAATCAACACTTTTCCTCGTTTCTTTGTCCTCCCTGCCCTACCGGCCACCTGGAGCATTAATTGAAAACTGCGTTCGTGAGCTCTAAAATCAGGAAAATTCAATAAGTTATCGGCATTCATTATTCCTACCAGGTTCACTTTTCTAAAATCAAGTCCTTTAGTTAGCATTTGCGTACCGATTAAAATATCTATTTCCTGTTGTTCAAATGCAGTAATTAATTTTTCGTAAGCATATTTTCCCCGAGTAGTATCCTGATCCATTCTGGCCGTTTTATAATCGGGAAAAATAGCTTTTAACTCGGTTTCAATTTGCTCAGTTCCAAAACCTTTAGTTGTAATTTCCGGACTGTCACAAGCCATACATTTTTTTTGCATCGCGATATGATAACCACAATAATGACAACGCAACTGGTTGTTATGGCTATGATAAGTTAAACTTACATCGCAATTAGGGCATTGTGGAGAATGCCCGCAAGTATTACATTCCAATACCGGCGAAAATCCTCTACGGTTTTGAAATAAGATCACCTGTTCTCCAACATCCAGTGTATCTTTAATTTCAGCGAGCATTCTGTCAGAAAAATGCCCTTTCATCTCCTTCTTCTTGTATTTAGTTTTTATATCTACAATTTCAATTTCGGGCTCTAAAACATTGCCATATCTTCGGTTCAATTCTACAAATGCATATTTATGATGCTGGGCATTAAAATAAGATTCTAATGAAGGAGTCGCCGAACCTAAAATGGTTTTAGCTTTGAATAAATTCGCCAGAACTACCGCAGCATCTCGCGCATGATAGCGCGGTGCGGGATCAAATTGTTTAAACGAAGTTTCATGCTCCTCATCTACCACCACCAGGCCTAAATTAGCAAATGGCAAAAATATTGAAGAACGTGCACCTATCACTATCCGGGCTTTTTCTGAATCTTCTAGAATATGCCGGTACACCTCTACCCTTTCATTTACAGAGTATTTACTGTGATAAACTAAAACTTTATCACCAAAATAAGCTCTAAGTCTTTCTATTAATTGAGTGGTTAAAGCAATCTCAGGCAAAACATAAAGTGCTTGCCGACCGCTTTCTATAACCTTTTCTATTAGTTTTATATAAATTTCGGTTTTCCCTGACGAGGTTATACCGTGAAATAAACAAACATCCTGTTCTTTTAAACCGTTTTCTATTTCTGAGAAAGCTTTCTGTTGAATCTCACTTAGCTGAATTCCCTTTTGAGAAGATTCACCTGAGAATGTAACCCTATCGGTCTTTTCGTAAAATTCCTCGAGAATTTCCTTTTTGATAAGGCTTTTAATAATTGCCGCTGAAACTCCAGAGCTATCACTTAGGTCTTTCACTTTTAAAGGTTTCTTATGCTGCGCCTTTATGCTGAAAAAACTTAATAAAGCTTCTTTTTGTTTTGGTGCTTTTTCTAACTCATCTAGAAGCTGATGCATTTTGGCTTCATTATCATAAACAGGGTTTAATCTTACATAGCGTATTTTTTTCGGTTTATATAGCTCATATATCTCCTGGTTAAGTACTACCAACCCTTTCTTTACCAAAGCATTGATAACAGGTAATACAGTTTTTTTATCCAGAATTTTCATAACCTCCTGGATCTTTATTGAAGATTGCCTTTGTAGAGCCTCTATCACCAAATATTCTTCATCTCCCAGCTCAGTTTCTTCAACACTTGCATTTTTGGTGAGCTGCACAATACTTTCGCTTTCTAAAAGAAAAGCACCGGGTAATGCTGCCTTTAGCACATCACCTTCAGCACACATATAATAGGATGATATCCAGGACCAAAATTTTAATTGATAACTAGTGACTAAAGGAGTTTTATCTAAAATCTGGTTTATGGGTTTGGCTTCGTAAACCTGTGGTGGATTTTGATGAATTGCAGCCGTAATTGCGGTATAAACTTTAGATTTACCAAATGGTACTGCTACGCGCATTCCTTCTTTTAAAAAACTAGCTTCTGCTTCAGAAATAGCATAGGTAAAACGCTTTTGCAGTGGTAATGGTAAAATAACATCTATAAAATTCGGCATATTGGTGAAGTGAACTACCCCTGGACCAGCCAGAGGGGATAAATTTGAAAAATTTAAACAATCTTACCTTGGCCTCAGGTTAATCAAATCGGTCAAGGAGTAACTATATTCAAAAATAAAAACCATCCTTAAAAAAGAATGGTTTTTAAACTATTTATTTTTTTGAGAAATTATTCGTGCCGTTCCCAAACTTTCGTCTTATAAAAAAAAGCGATATAACCGCGAACATTAAGCTTGTCGGGGTTCTTTTCATCAACCCAAATTTTCCCTTTATACTTTTTTCCAGATTTTGGATCAATCAAAGTACCATCTACATATTCGTTACCATCTTTTTTGAAATCACGAATAACATTTAGACCTTCTATTGGCTTGTTTTTAAGTTTTCCCGGGCACTCAGTACATTTACGATCACGATGTTCTTCTTTCGTAATTCTTATTACTTTACCATGAACGGAATTATCTTCTTCATAGATTTCTACGATAGAATTTACTTTACCAGCATCATTAACTACTTTCCATTTACCAAAAACTTCCTGGGCCTCAAGACCGGAAGATAACAGTAGAGTGCTAAATACTAATAAGCTAAATAGGTTAAATTTCATTTGCATTATTTCTAAAGTTATTGTTTACCCAACATGCCCTCTTTAAGGTCATCATCTGCTGGATCATCAGAAAGCCATATTCCAAATAGAGCTTTTTTAAATTCCATTCCCTGAATAGCGCCACTTTCTTTACCATTCTTATAGATTACCGAACCTTTATTAGGTAAGTAAACGAGATCAAAAATATCTCCTTTATTGATTTCATCCTCAAAGAAGCTGATAAACTTCTTAATTTCGGCCGAAATTGGAGCTGTATTACCATCGGTTGCATTTTCGAAACCTTCGTTTACCGCATCCATCATTCGTTCACTGGTAATCATTTTTGAAACTATGTGCAATTTAAGTGCCATGGCTTCATCCTTATTCATTATTTCTGAGGCATTCTCAGATTTATTCTTAAGGTAAAGTCCGCCTGCATACATATCCATCCAGAATTTTTCTCTCACCCCGGCTCCATTGAGCGTAAGTTCCTCAGAACCATATTCTAAAGTATTAGGTAATGTAGCACCACCTACTTCGGTTTGTGCTGAAACTGAATTTAAGCCGAACACGACAACAAATAAAATAATTAATTTTTTCATTTTTAATTTGGTTTTAAGAGGTTAAGTTATTTAATTTTTTTCTTCATTTTTATTAAAGATGCATTTAATTCAAATCCTAAGAGCAATATATTAGAATTTAACCAGATATACACCATTAAAATTAATAATGCACCAATCGAGCCATAAAGCTCATTATAGGTAGAAAAGTTTTCTATGTATAAACCAAAGAGGTATGTAAATATTAAAATCAGGATGGTAGAAAAGAATGCTCCTATAGAAAAAAAACGTGCCTGCCGCGCTTCTTTTGTACCAAAATAATATAAAGTGGCCACCGCTGTATAAATAAGTAAGACGAACACTAAATACTTAACAAAAGCGGCACTCAGTTCGTTAAAGCCCAAACCTAAATCGTTGAAATCATTTACCGCATAGGTAAGATAAACGGCAAGAATAACAGTGAGCAATAAAAGTAAGGCCATGATAAGGGAAACTCCTACCGCCACAAGGTACTGCCTTACAATAGTCCTGTTTGTATTTGTATGATATGAGAATTCAAAACCTGTAAAAATTGCATTTATCCCATTAGTCATTAAAAAAATAGAGATAATAAAAGCTAAGGAAAGTAAACCACCTCTAGGGGTATTGGCAATATCAAGGAATATATCATTAAAGAAATCTGATGTATTTGGTGGTAATAAAGAATCCATAAAAACCAGGAACTGAAGCTGGAAATCATCAATAAAATTAATGTAAGGTATGAGGTTAAGCATAAACAGTAAAAACGGAAAGAGGGCCATGAAAAAACTAAACGCAATAGCACTTGCCCTGGTAGAAAATGTTCCTTTTATAATTCCCCCAGAATATATTTCCCAAAGATCATAAAGTGATAAACCATCAAAACCGGGTAAAATTATTCCTTTGGTTTTACTTTCCCACCAGTTTGAAAATTGTTCTATTTTAGAAAGAAGGGCTTTTCTGGGAGCCATATATTATACTGCTTTTAGGCTGAGATCTAAATTATAAACCGAGTGTGTTAAAGCCCCACTGGAAATATAATCTACACCACATTCTGCATATTTTCGAGCTGTATCAAGGGTGATTCCTCCGCTAGATTCAGTTAAGCATTTACCATCAATAAGTTTTACCGCCTGCCGGGTATCTTCGTAATTAAAGTTATCTATTAAAATACGATAAACACCTTCACTTTCCAGGATTTCCTCAATTTCCTTTAAATTTCTCGCCTCAACAATAATTTTAAGATCAAGTTGGTTGGCTTTAAGGTAATCTTTGGTTTTATTGATAGCTTTGGTAATTCCGCCGGCAAAATCTATGTGATTATCCTTAAGCATAACCATATCGTACAAAGCAAATCTATGGTTTTCTCCTCCTCCAATTTTCACCGCCCATTTTTCCAATGCCCTAATCCCGGGTGTGGTTTTCCTCGTATCTAAGATTTTCGTTTGAGTACCGTCTAATTTTTGAACAAAGGTGTTGGTTTTAGTCGCAATGGCACTCATTCTTTGCATTGCATTCAATACTAATCTTTCTGCTTTTAAAATAGATTGCGAACTACCTTCTACATAAAAAGCGATATCTCCACTTTCTATTGCATTCCCATCTTTGATTAAGACTTCAATTTTTAGATTTGGATCTACATGTTGAAAAACCTGTAAGGCAAAATCTACGCCTGCCAGAATGCCTTTATCCTTTACTAAAAGTTTCGCTTTTCCTCTCTCTTCAGAAGGAATGCAAGCCAGCGAACTATGATCGCCATTTCCAACATCTTCTCTAATGGCGTTTTCAATAATAAGATCTATTTCTTTTTCAAATTGTGCTTTTGAGATCATTTGCAATACTTATTTTTGTAAATGTAGCAAAGTCTGCGTAAAATCTACCGAATGACCATAAAATTACTATGTATTGGGAAGACCGATAACCGGGAATTAAAACAACTTATTGAAGTCTACAAAAAACGACTTCAGTTTTATAATAAATTTGAAATTGATATTATTCCAGACCTAAAAAAGACCAAAAGCCTGGACGAAAATCAGCAAAAAGAAAAAGAAGGCGAATTGATACTTGCTAAAGTTCAGAACTCAGATTTTCTGGTTCTTTTAGATGAAAACGGAAAGGAGTTTTCTTCAGAAAAATTTTCAGCATACATCCAAAAGCGTCTAAACAGCGGACTCAAACAACTTATTTTCGTGATTGGCGGTCCTTATGGTTTTTCTGAAGCAGTTTACCAAAGAGCTAATTCTAAAGTTGCGCTTTCCCAGATGACTTTTTCTCACCAAATGGTAAGGCTTTTTTTTACAGAACAGCTTTACCGTGCATTTACCATTTTAAAAAACGAACCCTACCACCATCGATAAAAACTTAAGCTATGAAACTTGTATTTGCTACTCATAATAAAAATAAACTAATAGAAATTAAGGCTCTTTTACCGCATTATATCGAACTTTTATCTTTAGATGATATTGGTTGCGATGAAGAAATTCCTGAAACTGCAGACACTATAGAAGGGAATGCTATTTTGAAAGCCGAGCACGTTCGGCACCGTTACGGCTATGATTGTTTTGCCGATGATACCGGTCTGGAGGTAGAGGCTCTAAATGGTGAGCCCGGCGTTTTCTCGGCTCGCTATGCAGGCGACGATAAAAACGATACTGCCAATATCAAGAAATTATTAAAAAATCTGGAGGGCAGAAAAAATCGAAATGCACAGTTTAAAACTGCTATCGCTCTAAACCTAAACGATAATCAAAATCTTTTTACAGGAATTTGTAAAGGACAAATTATAGAGGAAATGCAAGGTGATAAAGGTTTTGGCTATGATCCTGTTTTTATGCCTGAAGGTTTTAAACAAACTTTTGCAGAAATGAGTTTAAGCGAAAAATCTGAAATTAGTCATAGAGGAATAGCTTTTAGGGAGCTAATCGCCTATCTTTCAAAATAAAGGAAGTAGATAGGCATATATTGCTATCTAAGCCGTACCTTTGCCGCTTATTTAATTTTTTATATGAACAAATTTGAACAATTAGGTTTAAACCCTTCTATTCTTAAAGCAGTCGAAGATATGGGTTTTACAAGCCCAAGTGAAATACAGGAAAAAGCGATTCCTGTTTTACTAAATGAAGATACCGATATGGTGGCATTAGCCCAAACCGGTACAGGAAAGACAGCTGCTTTTGGATTCCCGCTTATCCAGAAAATAAACGTTAGTAAAAGACATACCCAGGCATTAATTCTTTCACCTACTCGTGAACTTTGCCTGCAAATTACCAATGAATTAAAGAATTACTCAAAATTTGAAAAAGGTCTTAATCCCGTTGCTATTTATGGCGGTGCCAGTATTACAGACCAGGCTAGACAAATTGAACGAGGAGCGCAAATTATTGTAGCTACCCCGGGTCGTATGCAGGATATGATTAATCGTAACCTGGTAGACATTTCTAAAATAGAATACTGTGTTTTAGATGAAGCTGATGAGATGCTAAATATGGGCTTCTTTGAAGATATTAAAGCCATTCTTTCTCATACACCAAAGGAAAAGCATACCTGGTTATTCTCTGCAACTATGCCTAAGGAGGTTGCAACGATTGCCAAGAAATTTATGCGAACTCCTATTGAAATTACGGTAGGATCTAAAAATCAAGGTACCTCTAATGTTTCTCACGAATATTACCTGGTAAATTCGAGACAACGTTACGAAGCTTTAAAAAGACTGGCGGATGCCAATCCGGATATCTTTTCAGTAATTTTTTGTAGAACCAAAAGAGATACACAAAAGGTAGCTGAAAAGCTTATTGAAGATGGCTACAGCGCTGCAGCTTTGCACGGTGACCTTAGCCAGAACCAAAGAGATTTGGTGATGAAAAGCTTTCGAACCAAACAAATCCAAATGTTAGTGGCTACAGATGTTGCTGCACGTGGAATTGACGTAGATGACATTACTCATGTTATCAATTACCAGTTACCTGATGAAATTGAAACTTATACTCACCGTAGTGGCCGTACCGGTCGTGCAGGAAAGAGCGGAGTTTCTATGGTAATTGTTACCAAAAGTGAAATGCGTAAAATAAAAAGTATTGAGCGTATTATTCAGCAAAAATTTGAGCAA
>DATFJA010000296.1:0-3719 GCA_035269545.1 Salegentibacter sp. | reverse complement strand
CGGAATTGGTTATAATACCATAAGCAATAATATTCTTTTTAAGGATTTTGATGAAAGTATTCTGGCGGAAATTGCTTCAAACTTTGTTGAAGAGAAATGGCCGGCGCGCACTTGCAGTAACTGCTACCAGTTAAGACACAAATTTCATATTATAATTTCGGGACGCTTAAAAGTATTTCAAACCGATACGGAAACCGGCCGGGAGTTCACCTTATTCTTACTCAGCGAAAATCAATTTTTTGATGTTATCACTTTAGTAGATAATTGCAAGCATAAGCTCTACTACGAATCGCTAGAAGAAGTAAGAATGTTATCTACCCCAATTAATACTATGCGTAAATGGCTAAAAATGTATCCTAGGCTTAATGAGAGACTACTTACCTACGTAAGTCAGCAACTTTTAAGCGTAGAAGATTATGCTGTTAATCATACTTTTTTCGATATTCCTGCCCGGCTTGCGAGGCTTATTTTAAAAAACCTTAACCATAAATCACAGAAGTTAGAGTATATAAATGATCTCTCTAATGAAGAAATTGCCAATTTAATTGGATCTACCCGGGCAGTCGTAAACAGGCATTTCCAAGATTTTAAAAAAGAAGGAATTCTAAAAATTGGTAGAAAAGAAGTAGAAGTTATTAATCTCCCACTATTGCTAAAAAAAGCAACCAATCAATAATTTAACAAATAAGTTAAATTTCGTTAAAGTCTGGTTTAGTGCTACTTAAGTAGTTTTACCTCGAGTAATGCTAGATTATCTTTGGTATTCAATTATTTATTAATCTCTAAATAAAACATTATGAAAAAGTTAATCCTAAGCTTATTATGTTTTGCCATTGCGGGGATGGTTTATTCACAAGAAATAATTAAGCTAGACGAATTAAGGATGGATCTTAATCCTAAATCTTTAGAAATCGATGAGTCTTCAAATTCCCTAACATTTAATGTAAGTGAAGACTATATAGGGCAATTTCATTCAAATCCTTTGAAATATGCGAAACAAAACTTCAGTATTGAAGATTTTATTGAAGCCAACCAGGGTAAAGATTATAATAAATACACCGTGACATTTGTTACCAATAAGGGGACTTTAAGAGTGAATTATGATGAAGATGGAGAAATTACTTCCAGCAGCCAGCGCTTTATAGATGTTAATCTTCCTTATAAATCTATTGTAGAAGTTTTAAAAGCTAATGAAGGATATAGAATTATAGGAACCAAACATTTAGCCTATTCAAAATCTGGATGGACTGTTGATAAGGAGTTTTACAAAGTAAAACTTGAAAATGGAAAAAACAGGAAAAATGTAAAAATGAATGTTAGCAGAAACGCCTCAGGTGTGGCGGTTGCTACTTTAGAATAAAACAGGGTTTTTATTTTTACTCCGGAAGTTGTGTTTATCAACTCCCGGAGTATTTTTTTAGTCAAAAATATTAGAAGATAAATAACGGTCTCCACGGTCGCAAACTATACTTACCACAATACCTTCCTCCAACTCGTTACATAATCTAACAGCTGCAGCAGTCGCTCCTCCACTGCTCATACCGGCAAAAATTCCTTCTTCAGTAGCAAGCGTTTTGGTCATTGCAACAGCTTCATCTTCGCTTACCTCCATAATACGATCTACCTTTTTGGGCGTAAATATTTTAGGCAAATAAGCTTCCGGCCATTTTCTAATCCCTGGAATTCTTGAGTTATCGGTTGGTTGCACTCCTACAATTTGAATTTCTTTATTCTTTTCTTTCAAAAATGTAGAAGTACCCATAATGGTTCCGGTTGTTCCCATAGAAGAAACGAAATGGGTTACTTTATGCCTGGTATCGTTCCAAATCTCCGGTCCGGTAGTATTATAATGCGCCTGCCAGTTATCGTTATTACTAAACTGATTGATCATAAAATAATCACCACCTGCCATTTTTTCTTCAGCATAATCACGGGCACCTTCAATCCCTCCTTCAGCATCGGTAAGTGTAACTTTAGCACCATAGGCACGCATAGTTTGTACGCGTTCTATTGTGGAATTTTCAGGCATTACCAATTCAATATCAAGCTTAAAAATTCTGGCTACCATAGCCAGGGCTATTCCTGTATTACCACTGGTGGCTTCAATAAGTTTGGTTTCCCTGGTGATATCTCCCCTATCTAGAGCGCTTTTAATCATATTATAAGCTGCGCGGTCTTTCACGCTTCCGCCCGGATTTTGGCCTTCCAGCTTAAAATAAAGCTGAACCTTTGGGTTATCAACTAAAGTTTGCGCTTTTACTAAAGGTGTATTTCCTATGAGATCTAATATCGAATCGTTCATTACTTACTCGTATTTTTTATATTGATTTGAGGAGTGTGGGAAACCATAGAATTTTTAGGCACAGAAGCCGTTAACCACACATTTCCTCCAATGATACTATTGGCTCCTATAGTTGTTTCTCCGCCTAGAATTGTGGCGTTAGCGTAAATGGTCACATTTTTTTCTATGGTAGGATGCCTTTTAATATTTTTTAAGTTACGATCTACGTAAAGTGCACCAAGTGTAACTCCCTGGTAGATCTTTACATTATCTTCTATAACTGCAGTTTCCCCAATAACTACTCCTGTAGCATGATCTATAAAAAATGGAGTGCCAATTTGCGCGCCGGGATTAATATCGGTTCCTGTAAGTCCGTGGGCACACTCGGCCATTAAACGCGGCACAAGCGGAAGTCCGAATTTATAAAACTCGTGGCTAAAACGATAAATAGCGATGGCGAAAAATCCCGGATAAGAAAGAATAACCTCTTCTATAGAATTTGCCGCAGGATCGTTTTGTGAGATCGCTTCAGCATCTTTATTGAGTTTTTTTAGGATTCCGGGTAACATATCTAGATAATCCTGCCAAATATCTCTACAGGGCGTCTCTGGCTTCCAGCAAACCAAATCTGCCAGTTCTTCAAAGTCTTTTCCTAATTTCTTAATATTTTCCTCTACCGGTGTCTCTTCATCAAACAACGTGTAAAAAAGATTATTGGTAAAAGCTTCGGTTTTTTCTTTTATACTGAATTTTAAATTCGGTAGGTTTTTCTGTGCTTTTATCTTCTCTATAACTTCACTCTGACTCATTTAAAACTGCAATTTTAGAATGATATTCCTTGTTTTATTTCAAATGTAAACAATAGCAAATCAAATTGCATTTAATTTATTATAAATGCTTTCAATAAGCTTATATGATTTCTATTAGCTTATCATTTTTTAGAAATTTAAAGCCAAGTTAACATTTTCACAATTAACTAAAAACCAGTTTATTATAGTCATATCTTTATAATGTTAATCAATTAAATTTAATTAAAATGGCACAGCCAGGAAAACACAAAATGGAAGATGCAAAGAAGGAGCCTAAAAAACAGGCAGCACCTAAAAAGCAACCAGCCAAACACGAAAAATCCAAAAAATAAATTGGATTAAGTTTTAAATGAAAAAAACGTCAGGCCACCTCCAAAGGGTGGCTTTTATATTTTAAAGGAATTTATAGCTACTGGCTATTAGAATTTTCTCTGTAAGCTTACCTTTGCCACTTTGAAAATTTTGAAAAACATACTTTGAAGGAATATTTTAATTTTTTACGCGGAAATTTTAAGAAAGTCAGTTTTGGATGGTTGCTCACCTTTTTATCAAGTTTTGGCCAAACCTTTCTTGTTTCCCTGTATGTTCCCGAAATTGTTAAAGCTTTTGCCATTACCGAAGGAACCTTT
>DATFJA010000295.1:0-3483 GCA_035269545.1 Salegentibacter sp. | reverse complement strand
TTTATTGAAAATTTAGAACAGGCGAAAGATGCAGAAGAGATCCTGGTAAGAAGCTATGAAACCGGAACTATCGATTTTAACGATGTGCTGGAGATACAGGAATTACAGCTAAAATTTCAAATCGGATTTATCGAATCCGTGAAGAACTATTATATGCAAGCTGCGGTAATCAATTACCTAAGTAAATAGGTTAGAAATAATTTTTGTCAAGCCACGACAAGGTTCAGCTAGACAAAAATATCAGAATTAACAGAACAAGTAATATTTAAAAAATGAAAAAATATATCATTTATATCCTAATCCTTAGCAGTGGTTTGGTGCTGGGTTACCTTTTCTTTGGAACGGGAGACGCTAACAATAAAAAGGAAGAAACTGAAGTGGCCAGGGAGCATGACCACGAAGGAGAAACTTCTCAAATGTGGACCTGTTCCATGCATCCACAGATTATGCAACCTGAACCCGGTGACTGCCCAATTTGCGGGATGGAACTTATTCCTGCCGATGCCAGTGCCGATGGCCTTGGTGTTGATGAATTTAAAATGACCGAAAATGCTATGGCTTTGGCCAATATCCAAACCATTAGGGTTGGTGGAGGGGGAGAAGCTGAAAATACTCTTACTCTATCCGGTAAAATCAAGGTAAATGAGAAGGCTAATGCTGTACAGGTAGCCTATTTTGCGGGAAGAATAGAAAGCCTCAATGTTAGTTTTACAGGTGAAAGTGTGAATAGGGGTCAGCTTTTGGCGACCATTTATTCTCCCGAACTTGTAGCCGCACAGCAGGAATTGCTTACAGCGGCAAAAATGAAAGAGACTCAACCTGCACTTTATAATGCTGTGCGAAACAAACTGAAATTATGGAAGCTATCAGACGCGCAAATAAACGCTATTGAAGAAGCCGGCCAGGTAAAGGAGAATTTTCCGGTTTTCGCAACAGTATCTGGAACAGTGACCGAAAAATTGGTGCAGGAGGGAGATTATGTTGAGCAGGGGCAGCCATTGTTTAAGCTGGCAAATTTAAATTCGGTTTGGGCGGTTTTCGATGCGTATGAGAATCAGATTTCCGGTTTAGAGGAAGGTCAAAAGATCATGGTAACCACTAATGCCTATCCCGATAAGGAGCTGGAAGCTACTATTTCATTCATAGACCCGGTTTTGAATACGGCTAGCAGAACACTTAGGCTAAGGGCAGTTCTGGATAATGAAAATGAAAATTTGAAACCCGGAATGTTTGTTAAGGCAAAACTGGAAAGGAATACCGGGCAGGAAAATGAATCTACTTTAAGCATTCCAAAAACAGCGGTTATGTGGACCGGAGAACGTTCTTTAGTCTATGTGAAAACAAGTGGAGATGAACCGGTATTTGAAATGCGTGAAATAGAATTAGGCGCCACTTTAGGTGACACTTACGAAGTCTTATCTGGTCTTGAAGCTGGCGAAGAAATTGTAACCAATGGTACATTTACCGTAGATGCCGCCGCACAGCTACAAGGCAAAAAGTCTATGATGAACCAGGGAAAAAACAAGGAGGATGCTGCCGAAAAGAAAATGAATTTACCCGATAGCTTTCAAAAAGATTTTACCAGCGTTCTATCAGCTTATTTTGATTTAAAAGATGCTTTTGTAAACACCAATGTTGAAGAGACGAAGGCTGCTGCATATAAAATGCTTGAGCGGACAGAAAACCTTAAAATTTCCAATCTTGGAACAATGGAAACCCAGCATTTTAGAGAGATCAGGGATATGCTCGAGGCTATTTCGGAAAATGATAATATCGAGAATCAACGAGATCATTTTATAGTGCTTTCAGAAAATATAATTGCCTTTGCCTCAAATATGGAAACCCTGGAAAAGCCGCTTTATATTCAACACTGCCCTATGGTAAATAATAATGAGGGAGCTGATTGGTTAAGCCTTTCTGAAGAAATTAGAAATCCTTATTTCGGTGAGGTAATGATGAATTGCGGAGATACCCAAAGAGAATTGTAAGAAAGCAACATAAATGAGCTAAAGAAAATCAACAAAAAATGCTTGTAGAAGTTTTTATAAAAAATATGGTTTGCGACCGATGTATAAAGGTGGTTAGAAACGAATTGCTTGAAGCTGGCGTTGAAGTGGTTGAGGTAGAATTGGGCCGGGTGGTCTATAGAAGCCGAAATAAAGAGCAGGACGCGAGAAAACTTGATGAGGTGCTAAATGAAAACGGATTTCAATTAGTAGAAAGTACTGATAGAATTTTGGTAGAAAAGGTGAAACTTAGCCTGATTCGACTTCTGCAAAAGCTACCAATAGAAAAAACAGGCACCTTATCAAGCTATTTGTCAGAGAAAACCAATTGTGAATATTCTCGTTTGAGCAGGGTTTTTTCATACACTGAAAATACTACTGTAGAGAAATATTTTATAAAGTTGAAGATTGAAAAAGTAAAAGAACTTATTCAAACAGGGGAATATAATTTCACCGAAATAGGGCAACTGCTGGATTATAGCAATGCTAACCACCTATCCAGGCAATTTAAATCTGAGACTGGAATGAATCTAACTCAATACAAGGCGTTAGATCAAAAATTTAGGAATTCTTTAGACCAAATTTTATAGAAGCTTTATGAAAATATGATAAGATATGTAGCTATATACCTGTAATTTAGATGTTAAACAAAACCTAATTAAAATGAAAAATAGGATCTTAAATTTTGGAGTTATCCTCTTAATGACGATCGCTCTAATTTCCTGTGTAGATAACAAGGGGAAACAATCGGTTGAAATAGACACTCCTGAAGAGGTGAAAAAAGCGGAAGAAATGACTGCAGATGTTGCCGATCAGGATTTTATAGATGGGATGACAGGAAAAATCTGGCATAACTACCTGGAAATTAAAATAGCCTTAACCAATGCAGATGCAGACCAGGTGCAGGATGTGGCTCAAAGTATGGTTGCCTCGTTCACGGAAGAAAGGGCAGAGATGAAAGCTATGGCCCAGGAATTATCTGAAACCGAGGATCTGGAAAAACAAAGGGAATTATTCGCTGCTTTTACAGAAAAAGCGGGACCTATGTTTGAAGATGCACTTTCCGGGGGGACTATTTATAAAAAATTCTGCCCCATGGCTTTTAACAATAAAGGAGCTTACTGGTATGCTGATATCGAAGAAATAAACAATCCATATTTCGGCGATAAGATGCCCAATTGTGGTTCTGTAAAAAAGACGATCAAAAAGTAAAAAACCTTAACCAACCAAAAACCAAAAAAGATGAATACTGAAGATAAAAAACAGCACAAAAAGAGTGGAAGTAACTATGTAAGATTTTTTCTAATGCTCGGACTGTCTTTTTTGGCAATGTACATTACTATGTATCTTAATACTTACGAGTTTGATCACGTATATTTTAGTCTTACGCGATTTTATATGACTTGCCTGGGAATTTCGGCAATGGCGGTAATCATGCTTTCTCTTATGCTTAAAATGTATAAAAACAAGAAAAAGA
>DATFJA010000294.1:0-3992 GCA_035269545.1 Salegentibacter sp. | reverse complement strand
ATAGCGACGATAATATTCCGCAAAAAATTGTAGCCATTGTGGTTTCTACCCAGCATGATGATTTTGATGAGAATGATGATGAAATGCTGAATAAGATCAAGAAAGATATTCTTGAAATTCTTATTCCACGCGTTAAGGAACAATTACCTGAGTATGTTCAGGAACTATTTAATGATGATATTACCTATCATATAAATCCAACCGGGAAGTTTGTTATTGGCGGGCCCCACGGTGACGCCGGACTTACCGGAAGAAAAATTATCGTAGATACTTACGGTGGTAAAGGTGCTCACGGTGGTGGTGCTTTCTCCGGGAAAGACCCGAGTAAAGTAGACCGCTCTGCCGCTTACGCCTCGCGTCACGTCGCTAAGAACCTAGTTGCTGCCGGACTTGCCGATGAAGTTTTAGTACAGGTTTCTTACGCGATTGGTGTGGTAGAACCTACTTCAATTTCAGTAGAAACTTACGGCACTGCCAAAGTAGATATGAAAGACGGCGAAATTGCTAAGGAGGTCGCCAAAATATTTGATATGCGTCCTTGGGCCATTGAAGATAGATTAAAGCTGAGAAATCCTATATATAGAGAAACCGCCGCTTATGGCCATATGGGAAAAGAGCCAAGAACAGTAACTAAAATATTTAAAAGCCCGTATTCTGGCGAGGTAAAAATAGAAGTTGAATTGTTTACCTGGGAAAAACTGGATTATGTAGATAAAGTCAAAGAAGCTTTTAAGCTTTAATTTCAAAAACCCATAATTATTTAAAATACCGCTGAATCCAGCGGTATTTTTTTGACGTTTTCTTCGGAAAGCTTTAACAACGCGACGCAGTTAAAATCCCTAATTTTAGAATTCCACCAATCAAACACCTTATGTCTGTTTTTAAAAAAATAAGAAACACTATCAACCTATTAAAGTCGGTTGATATGGATCAATTAGCCAAAGTAAATGAGCAGATAGATCTTGCGGAAGCGATGAAAAGTTTAGGTCAGCTTGATGAGCGGCAGCTTAAGGGTTTGATGAAAATGTTAAAAACCAAGCGTAAAAAAGGACAAAGTGACCTTCCTCCTATTACTGGCGATTTTTATAATCTCGACCTTAAACTTACCGAGGAGCAACGCAAGTTGCAAATGGAGGTGAGAAACTTTATGGAAGATGAAGTAAGACCATTGGTAAACGACCATTGGAATCGCGCTAAATTTCCACACGAGATTATTGAAAAATTCAAGAAACTAAATATTACCGGCGTGCCTTATGAGGGCTACGGCTGTCCAAATCTTCCATTTTTAATGGAAGGCATCATCGCGCAGGAAATTGCCCGAGTAGATGTTTCTATCTCAACCTTTTTTGGTGTGCATAGCGGTCTTGCAATGGGATCTATTTATCTATGCGGAAGTGAAGAACAAAAACAGGAGTGGCTTCCAAAGATGCAAAAACTAGACGCTGTTGGCGCTTTTGGACTTACTGAACCAAATGTAGGATCTGGAGTTGCCGGTGGTCTGGAAACCACCTGTAAATTTGATGGTGAAAACTGGATATTAAACGGACAGAAAAAGTGGATCGGTAACGCCACTTTTGCCGATGTGATCATCATTTGGGCACGAGATGAAGATAGTAACCAGGTAAAAGGTTTCCTCGTTAGAAAAGGAAATCCCGGTTTTAAAGCCGAAAAAATGAAAGATAAGATGGCGCTTAGAATTGTGCAAAACGCCCTTATCACACTAACCGATTGCAAAATACCTGAAAGCGATAGACTGCAGAAAGCAAATTCATTTAAAGATACTGCAAAAGTACTTCGCATGACCAGGGCCGGTGTAGCCTGGCAGGCTGTTGGTTGTGCTCGGGGGGCTTACGAGAGTGCATTAAAATATACTAGGAAAAGAGAACAATTTGGGAGACCTATCGCTACTTACCAATTAATTCAAAATCATTTGGTAGAAATGGTCTCTAACCTTACCGCAATGCAAACTTTGGTATTTAGGCTTTCTGAAATGCAGGATGCCGACATACTTACAGATGAACACGCTTCCCTGGCCAAGGTATTCTGTAGTATGCGAACCAGAGATGTGGTGAGCCGTGCCCGAGAAGTTATGGGCGGCAATGGTATTTTACTTGAACACGATGTAGCGCGTTTTGTGGCAGATGCCGAAGCCATTTATAGTTATGAAGGAACAAAAGAAATAAATTCACTTATTGTAGGCCGGGCAATTACCGGTTACAGTGCATTTGTGAGTTAACAATAACCATACAAAAAAAAGAAAAAGAATGTCATTTTTAGTTATTAGTCCGGGTAGAGACCCAGAATCTTGGGTTGAAGCTTTGAAAGAACAACATCCAGGTTTAAACATTTACGTCTATCCGGAAGATCATGATAAAGAGGAAGTAGATTTCGCCCTAACGTGGAATCACCCACGGGGCATATTTAAAAATTATCCTAACATAAAAGTAATTGCCTCAATGGGCGCTGGAGTAGATCATATTACTAGCGACCCAGAACTTCCTGAAAATGTAAAGATCACTAAAGTAGTAGATAAGCGTTTGGAAGAAGATATGGGAACTTTTGTTCTAAGTCTTGTATTAGCGCATCAAAAAAACCTGCTGCACTATCGTGAAAGTCAAAAAAACGAAAAATGGGATCCCGTTCCTTACACCAGAAATAATGATGTTAAAGTTGGAATTTTAGGAATAGGAAACCTTGGACAAAGTGTTGCTAATAGCCTATTGAAAAATGGGTTCCAGGTAATTGGCTTTTCAAAAAATAAAAAAGATTTTAAAGACGTAGAAAGCTATGCCGGGGAAGACGAATTTGATGATTTCTTGGAGCAAACAGATATTTTGGTAAATATGCTTCCCTTAACACCCGATACCGAAAAAATACTCAACAAAGAATTATTTGAAAAATTACCCAAAGGTGCTTATTTGATAAACGTTGCCCGTGGTGAACATTTAGTAGAACAAGATTTACTGGCTAAAGTAGATGATGGACATCTTTCTGGTGCTGCCTTAGATGTATTCTGGGAAGAACCTATTAGAGATGAACACCCTTTTTGGAAACATCCAAAAATTAGAGTAACTCCACACGTAGCCAGTGTTACCCAGCCAAACTCTGTAGTGCCTCAAATTATTGAGAACTATGAAAGATTGCAGGATGGTGAAGAGCTTAAAAATGTGGTAAAAAGAGATAGAGGCTATTAATTAAAAACTTCAGCATATGAAAATTTTCAAAAACATTCTCGTAGCGATAGATTTTAATGATGCGATAGGAGAACTTATGGCCTATGCTGAAAGTATTGCTGAAAAATTCGGGGCTAAGATTTGGGTGGTTCATGTGGCCGCCCCCGACCCCGATTTCGTTGGTTATAGCGCAGGACCACAGTACATAAGAGATATGCGAGCCGATGAACTAAATGACGAGCATCGCGAATTGCAACAAATTTGCGAAATGTTCATCAATAAAAAGATAGAATCTGATGCGCTTTTAATCCAGGGATCTACAGTAGAAACAGTACTCGAAGAAGCCAAAAAATTAAAAGCGGATATGCTAATTGTGGGAACTCACAAACATAGTTTTTTCTACAACCTTTTTGCTGAAAGTGTATCGGTAGAATTATTTAAGAATGCTGAAATTCCGGTTCTTTCCGTTCCAATAGAAGAGACGAAATAGATTAATATTCAGGTTTATATTTTTACTTTTAACAGCATAATTAGCATTATTTTTATGGATAGAAACTGGTTAAAATGATAAGTAAGAAGGAATTCACTAAACTTCACTCAAAAATTGCGACCTACATTAAGCGTACGCCTATAATGCGATCGCGTTTACTAAATGGTCTTGCCGAAACCGAAGTATACTTTAAGTGTGAGAATTTTCAAAGGATGGGCGCTTTCAAAATGCGTGGCGCCACTGCCGCAATCCTGGAGCTAAGTGCAGAAGAAAGAGCAAAAGGCGTGGTTACACATTCTTCAGGCAATTTTGCGCAGGCCGTTTCCCTT
>DATFJA010000293.1:0-2248 GCA_035269545.1 Salegentibacter sp. | reverse complement strand
GCCACCAAACTATAAAGCAGGCAATCAAGAGGCCTTTTGGCAACCTCCGCACTATCCTGGAGTTTTAAACTTCCGGAAGCGGTATTTCTCGGATTAGCATAAGGTTCTTCGCCGGCTTCTACCCTTTCGGCATTCATTTTTGCAAAACCTTCATAAGGCAAAACAATCTCCCCTCGAATATCAAATTTCTGCGGAAATTCGCCCTTTAGCTTTAAAGGAACCGATCTTATAGTTTTTATATTATTGGTAACATCGTCTCCCTGGAATCCGTCTCCGCGCGTTACCGCACGTTTTAATTTACCGTTTTCATAAGTTAGGCTAATAGAAGCGCCATCGTATTTTAATTCGCAAACATACTGTACTTTACCACCAATAGATTTTTCGATGCGCTTTTCCCAGTCTTCCAGCTCTTCTTTAGAGTAGGAATTGGAAAGCGAATACATCCTATAATCGTGAACTACAGTCTCAAAATTTTTAGTTATCGCACCACCCACGCGGCGCGTTGGAGAATTAGGATCATCAAATTCAGGATTTTTTTCTTCCAGCTCCTGCAATTCTTTCAGCTTCATATCAAAATCGTAATCGCTGATCTCGGGCTTATCCTCTATATAATATAAATAATTATGGCGGTGTAATTCTTCGCGTAACTGCTTGATCTTTTCTTCGGTACTCATAAAAGGCTGGTAAGTTATTGCTGGGCTTTCAGTTTATCGTTTTCAAAAACTAGGGAATGCTTTTTTCCCTGGTGCGTAAATTGCATTTTAAATTCAGATTTATAGGCTTTATCATCTGTAGGAAACCAATCTTTAAGTTTTTGGTTTATGGTGATGAGCAGACCTTCGTCATCGCCTATCGCACAAAAATGCTCAAAATCGCCATCATATTTTTCTAATTCAAAGTTGGCATTTAGAAAGTTGAATTTCTCTTTAACATTTTCAGTCACCAGGCCAACTTCACTAATTCCCAAAACACTTTTTTCTGAAAATAATGCCGATTCCGGTTTACTGAAACTTTCCCGGGAAATAAATTCAATGATATTTTTGTCTTTATCATAAAAATAGAGTGATTTTGCACTCCAGGCCATAAAATCTACAATTTCCTGTCCGTTTCCTCGTAAAACCGGAACCCGTTCTTTTACCCATTCCAGGGCTTCCTTATGTTGATTATCGGGGATATGAAATGCAATATGATAAGCTGTAGCATTCTCTTTCTTTTCAAATCTTAAAGTGGAATAGCCGGTTTCAACTTCAAAATAATCATCGCTATTATCGGTGATCTTTAGATTTAAGGTATCCCGATAAAAACGCAGTTGCTCTAATAAATTATCGCTATATATTTGAAGTTTATGGATTTTCATAATGTCTTAATTTAGGTCTGATCTTTATTCATCCATTTGGGAACCGGCATAGGTTTAAAATTATACATTTTTTCCAGGAGTTCTTCTATATTTTCAGCAATAAGCAAAAGATCAAAATTTTCTTTTCTAAGCAAACCTTTTCTCACCATGGTTTTAAGCATTGCGATAAGATCGTCGTAAAACCCGTTAATATTTAATAATCCAATAGGGTTTTGGTGCAGCCCTAATTGACCCCAGGTTACGATTTCAAAAAGCTCTTCGAAAGTTCCAAAACCGCCGGGCAGAGCGATAAACCCATCGCTTAATTCGTGCATTTTAAGCTTCCGCTCGTGCATATCTTTGGTAGTGATCAATTCGGTTAAACCGGTATGTACCACTTCTTTGGTTTTTAAAAAATCTGGAATCACCCCAATAACCTCACCTCCATTTTGCAGTGCTCCGGCAGCGACCTGTCCCATTAACCCAAGTTTGCTTCCACCAAAAATGAGTTGAATATTTTTTTGCGCTAAAACTTTACCTAAGCGATAAGATTCGGTGTATATTTTTTCGTCATTACCTTCGCTGCTTGCACAAAAAACGGCAATGCTTTTTAGTTGATTTCTACTGTTGTTTTCCAAAACTTTTGGTTTTTGAAGTTTACACCTATAAGGTTTTTAAAAACTTGCGGGAATTAGCGCAATTCCCCTTTTAGCATCCTAAAATTCCCAAAAAGATCCTTTCGTAATTCGGTGCTAAAACCATATTTCTGCATCATTTTTTCGGTTTCTTCTGCCAGGTATTGGTTGACCTCAAAATAGAGTTTTCCACCTGGATTTAAAGCGGTTTTGGCCAATTTCGTGATTTTCTCATAGAAAATTAAAGGATTTTCATCTTTAACATACAATGCGCCTG
>DATFJA010000292.1:0-7137 GCA_035269545.1 Salegentibacter sp. | reverse complement strand
CTGAAATCCCGTCATTTGCATCATATTCGCTATTAAAAACTTTTGCTGTTCCGGTGAATTGCAAACCTTCCTTTCCGGTAATTTTCGCTACCGATCCGCCTTCAGCAAGATTTCCGTAGAGAATCCTAATATGCCCGGTTTTCTTGATCGGGTTATCCAACGGCCTAAATACATCCTGGCCTTCTTCCATATCGGGAACATCTGCCAGATTCTCGGCCAAGGTCTTTCCGGTTACTGTAAGGCAATCACCATGGAGCATATCGTTTTTCAACATATATTTTAGAACCGCTGGAATTCCGCCTATTCTATGTACATCTTCCATCGCATATTTTCCGCTTGGTTTTAGATCTGATAAAAAAGGCGTACTGTCACATATTTTTTCAAAATCTGTTAAGCTAAAATCAACCTCAGCCGATTTCGCTATGGCCAAAAAGTGCAATACCGCATTGGTAGAACCTCCTAGAACCGTCAGTAATCGAATGGCGTTTTCCAACGATTTACGATTCACAATATCACGAGGTTTTATATCTTTTTCAATGAGCAAACGCACCGCTTTTCCGGCTTCTTCACTTTCAGTTTTCTTTTCTTCTCCCACCGCAGGGTTTGAGGAATTATAAGGCAAGGCCATTCCTAAAGCTTCAATTGCAGAAGCCATAGTGTTCGCGGTGTACATTCCGCCGCAGGCACCTGCACCAGGGCAGGCTTTCTCTATTATACTATCGTATTCATCCTCATCGATATCCCCGGCAGTTTTTGCTCCCCAGGCTTCAAAAGCAGAAACCACATCCAGTTTTTTTCCATTATGGCATCCGGAAGCAATTGTACCTCCATAAACCAAAATTGCCGGACGGTTAATTCGCAGCATTGCCATAAGTGCACCCGGCATATTTTTATCGCATCCTACCACGGTGATCAAGGCATCGTAAGACATCGCGTGAATTACCGTTTCCATAGAATCGGCGATAATGTCTCGGGATGGCAGCGAATAACGCATTCCCGGGGTTCCCATAGAAATACCGTCGCTTACGCCAATGGTATTAAAAATTAAACCAACAAGTTCATTTTCATTTGCACCTTTCTTAACCAATTTTGCCAAATCGTTAAGGTGCATATTACACGGATTACCCTCGTAACCTGTGCTGGCAATACCCACAAATGGTTTTTTAAAATCTTCTTTGGTTAAACCTATGGCGTGCAACATTGCCTGTGATGCCGGTTGCGAATCGCTTTGTGTTAAAACTTTACTGAATTTATTATGCATTACTTATTCTTCTTCGTGTGATTTAAAGATTAAAAGTAAGTCGATAAGAATTCAACAGTTAAGTTGCAGGGTAGAAAGCACTACTTTCGGAATAAAAACAATTAACTCAAGTATCTGTTTTACAGTATTTTAACAGTGTTTTGATTACGATAGCTGAAAAGACTTTTTGAAGAAGAAAAATTACGACAAGAAAAAGTCCGAAATTCGTTGAATTTCGGACTTTTGAAAGATTCTTAATTTATCGAGGGATTTTTTATTTTTTGACTGTTTTAAACTGAGTTTCTAATAATCTGATAATTATACCAGATTCACAGAAAAATTACTCTTAGCAGAGATTGCCACGGCCTCTGTCCTCGAAATGACGACGGTAAACAAGTTAGTGTAAGTGCCAAGTACTTCCTATTGAAAACTGAGACTGCTTACTGAAACCTACTTTTTCTTCTTTAAAGAATACAAATCTTTCCTTCTATCTTTCATGTTTCTTACACTTCCAAAGGCGTGAAGTTCTTTTAAGAGATCTAAATCAACATCTACCAATAATGTACTCTCCGTATTAGGCGTAGCTTCGGCTTTTATTCCGTTTACAGGAAATGCGAAATCTGAAGGTGTTAATACCGCGCTTTGTGCATACTGGATATCCATATTATTTACTTTAGGTAAGTTCCCTACAGATCCTGCAATGGCCACATAACATTCATTTTCTACCGCCCTGGCCTGTGCGCATATTTTTACACGAGAATATCCGTTTTGCGTATCGGTCATAAAGGGAACAAACAAAATATTCATTCCTTCTTCGGCTAGAATTCGACTTACTTCAGGAAACTCGACATCATAACAAACAAGCACTCCAATTTTTCCGCAGTCGGTATCAAAGGTTTCGAGTTTGCTACCGCCTTTCATTCCCCAGGCCGATTCTTCAGCAGGAGTAATATGTAATTTTTCGTAACGCTCGTAGCTACCGTCCCTTCGGCATAAAAAGCCCACGTTATACATATGCTCACCGATAACCATAGGCATACTTCCGGTGATGATATTTATATTATAATTAACCGCGAAATCCTGAAATGTTTCCAGCAAGCGGTCAGTATAACTTGAAAGCCCTCGGATGGCTTCAGGTTCAGTTAACTCATTAAATTCGGCCATAAGTGGCGCGTTGAACAACTCAGGAAAAAGGATAAAATCACTTTGGTAATCACTCACCGCATCTACAAAGAATTCAATTTGTGAAACCAGCGCATCATAATCCTTAAAAAGTCGCATTTGCCATTGTACCAAACCAAGACGAACCACGGTTTTAGGCGTATCGATCAATTTGGTGGTTTTGGTGTAGTAAATATTATTCCACTCCATTAACACCGCATATTCTTTACTTTCGGCATCGCCGGGCAAATAGCCTTTGATCACTTTCTTTACGTGAAAATCGTTGGAAAGCTGAAAAGACAAAACAGGATCATGAATTTCCTGCAGTTTTACTTTTTCAATATATTTTTTAGGAGTAAGCTCTTTAGAATAAGCACCGTAATTAGGAATACGGCCACCAAAAACAATAGATTTTAGATTAAGCTGCTCACAAACCTCTTTTCGGGCTTCATATAGACGTCTGCCCAGGCGCATCCCACGATAATCGGGATGAATAAAAACATCTATTCCGTATAAAATATCACCGTTCTTCGTATGTGTAGAAAAATTTTCACCCCCAATTATTTCATCATAAGTATGGTCTTCATCAAACTTTTTAGAATCGATGATGATGGAGAGCGCGCAGCCCGCAATTTTATTATCTATAATAATGCAGAACTGCCCTTCGGGAAACTTATTGACCAGGTTCCTAATTTCATCTTTACTCCAGTAATCCTCTGGCATTTTCTGGTAACTCTTTATCATAGAAACCTTAAGTTCCTGATAATCTTTAAGGTTTAAATTTCGAAGTTCAATTTTGGGAGTTTCGTTCACGACATTATTTATTTTCGCGAAGATACTGTAGAAAATGTTGGTTTGAAAGTCCCTAATATTCAAAGAAGAATTTAATGAAATTTAACTGCAGCTAGAATAGCTTTTATTTTTTAAACTTTTAGTCACGCAAATGTTTGATTTGACCTGCCCTTCATTTCTTTTGCTCGTCCAAAAGAAACGAAGCAAAGAAAAAGACGCCTTTTTCAAGGAATTTTTTGGCGAAAGGCCAAAAACCGTGACCAAAACCCCGCGGATAACCGATTGAAAAAATCGCTCATCCTGAATCTCGGGGTTTTGTCCACATATTCTGCGAAAAAGGATAAGAAAATAATTGAATTAATAAACCGATTTTTACTTGCGTCAAACTGGATTTATTTCAGAATCAGCTCCAAAATTTATTCGGAGGTCTAGGTTGTTTCTATAACCTAGATTCCCGAAGAAAATTCTGGATAAAGTCTAAAACAATCACGAAGCGTCAGGACAGCATGACTTATTATAGTAAAATATTCGTAACTCCCCCTTTGGGGGCTGGGGGGCCTTACAACAACAAAATCCTGTGTTTAATGGCATAAAGTACCAAACCGGTTCGGCTTCTTACATTTAATTTCTGAAACAAACTCTCGCGGTAACCGTCTATAGTCTTTGGACTAAGATTCATTTCGTTTGCCACTTCTTTATAGGTCATTTCAGAACAGGCCAGGCTAAGAAATTCCAGTTCACGTTTGGTAAGGTTTGCAAGTTTATTTTCTTTATCCTTATTTTTAATCGCTTCAGAAACCGCATCGCTATAGAAAAAGCCTTCCTTTATCACTTCATCCAGGGCAAACTTAAACTCATCTGGATCTATATCTTTTAGCAAATACCCGCGACAACCTAATTTCACCATAAAAGTCACGGTTTCCTCATCGTCTTCCATAGTAAGCGCCAAAACTTTTTGGTCGGGGTAATTCTCTTTAAGCCAGGCCATCGTTTCAGGGCCGTCCATTATTGGCATTCTAATATCCAACAACACCAAATCGGGTTTAGGCTGGTTAGCTTTAAATTGAGTCACCAGTTCCTGCCCGTTTTTATGCACGCCATTAACCTCGTAATTCTCAAAAGAATTCACCAGGTTTTTTAAAGATTGTGAAAATAAAGTGTGATCGTCTACAATTGCTACGGTATTACTCATCTTGTTGCCCCATTAAAGAATAACGTAAAGATAAGGAAGTTCCCGCGCCTATAGAAGTTTCCATCTCAAACTTTGCCTGTATCAGCGCTGCCCTGCTTTCCATATTGAATAATCCTGAATTCTTCTTTACCGCTTCCATATCAAACCCCTGCCCGTTATCTATTGCAGTAATAATAATTTCTTCGGAAGTAAAAGTAATATGAACACTTAATGCTGAAGCCTTCGCGTGCTTAATCACATTAGAAAAGAATTCCTGAAGTATCCTGAATAAAATAATGCTATGTTGCTGCGGAATTTCCTGTTTTTCGCCGGTTATTTCCAAGTCGGTTTTAATAACGCCCATACGCTGAAACCTTGCCAGTTCATTTTCTACCGAAACCACCAAACCGGCGTAACCAATTACCTGGTTGTTTAAGGACTTTGAAAGCGAACGCACTTCCTGAAGTGAATTCGTCACGGTTTCTTTAATTTCTAAAGCTGAGTTTTTTTCGGCTTCAGGTAGATTTCTTGAAAAAATATTCAATTGCATATTAGCAACAGAAAGTAACTGACCAATATTATCGTGCAATTCCCAACCCACATTCCTTAAGGTTTGTTCCTGCATTTCCAAGCGCGATTGGGAAATTTCCCGCTCAAAACGCTGTTTAGCCTCAAATTGCTCTTGCAGCATCTTGTTCTTTCGGCGTTGGTAGACCACAAAAAAAACGATCACAAAAGCCGTTAGCAGCAGGATAACTACCACAAAATAGATAATGAGTAAAATTTCTTCTTTAGAAAGCATTTTTTATATTCTTAAAAGTTGGTTTTCTTTTGTTGGCCAGGGATAAAAAGGCAATGCTATAGGCACCATACATGAAAATATTCATCGTAATTAAAACCATACTACTCAACTCCACAAATTCTGGACTTTTACTAGTAAAATATTTATAATAAATAAAAATAGGCGTAGTCGTTAAGAAAAACAAAAGTGCTGGAAAGGAGATGTAAAAACTGATTTCCCTTTTAATATTTAGAATTTTAGAACTCAATAAAATTTCATAATAATAATAGAATATTACCCCAAGCAGAAAAAAACTTCCCAATAAATAAGTAACAACTGAATTACTCTGGAAAAATACATCTGAAAAAATTAAATTGCCAATACAGATAATAGTATAGAAGATCAGGCCACTATGAATAATTTGTCTTATTTTTTTATTTGAAATATTCCAGGTAAAATATAGAATATAAACCACAAAACTGATAATCAGATAAGGGTTATAAAGCCAGTAATTGGTATACAAAAAAGTTTCCTTTAGATGATGCAATTCTTCATTCCAGTAGATTGCAGCCGGAAATAACCCTATACTTTCAACAAAGAAGGTAAGCAGTAAAAAGTAGGAAAAGAAACCGACCGCTTTATCAGTCGGTTTTTTTTGATAGTAATATAATCCGGAAATGGCAGCAAAACCTTCAAGTAGAAGAACTAGAAACCTGATATCATGCATTAATAATCTTTTGGAGGATAACCACCATGGGTTATATTCATTGGCTCAATTTCATAATTATTAGGGTCAGAATCTTCCCCGGAAGTTGCTGTATCTCCCGAAGCTTCTTTGGTGGGCGAGAGAAACATGGTAGTATAGCTTTTTTTCTCCTTGGTTTTAGGATAAGCACCTAAATAAAACCGAATTCCCGGTTTTTCTACCCCCTGCTCCTTAGATTTCTCGCGAACATAATCCAGGTATTCCTGTAATTCGTCCACACTATACCAGAATTCGCGGGTATCTTCATAACCCTGCCCCCGCTGGATTTCCTTTCCTCGAGTATTCACCCATTCGTCCTGTTCCTTACGCGCTTCTTCAACGCTAATGCATTTTTTTGGTTTTTTCATTTTTAAGTTGGTTGGTTAAAAACTTAATTTTTTGTTAAGGTAAATTTAGGAGAATTTTTCATTTTGGCAAATCTTTGGTTGTCAGTTGTTTTTCGGTTGTGGGTTATCGGTTCTCAGTTGTGGGTTCTCAGTTGTGGGTTCTCAGTTGTGAGTTTTCTGTTTTTGGTTGATTTGTCTTTGCGAAGCGGCGATAGCTGACGTGGCAATCTGTCCCGGGTTTGTTGTTTGGAGTTTTTCATTTCCGCCACGAATACACGAATATTTTTGTTTTGTCATTGCGATTTCTATGACAATTCCAAACGATTTTGATAATAGGTTTTATTTTTAATTAAAGCCATTGCAATATGAATCAACTTGTTTCTTACTGCATTTAATACACTCACTTTGTTTTTGCCTTCTTCTACCTTACGTTGATAGTAGCTTTGTAATTCATTATTCATTCTTACTGACCTCATTGCGGCCATTTGTAGTACAGTTTTTAATGAGCGATCTGCCATTTTGGATACTCTGGGTTTGGTTTTTAAACTACTGCCGCTCTGTTGTTCAAAAGGCACCACTCCGGCGAAACAGGCTAGCTTTCTTGGGTCGAGCAATCGTTTGAAGCCATGTGTCTTAGCAGCGATCATCCAGGCGGTAATATCTCCTATTCCCGGAACTGTTTTGATTCGGTCTATTTCTCTTTTTAGTGAAATTTCCTTAGCAATTTCTTCCCTTATCATTTTCTCGATCTCTTTGACTCTTTTTTGGATTCTCTGTATCTCTTTTTTATTCCTGGTGATAAGCTTTGGGACAGAACTGACTGATTTTTGTTGATTAAGACCTTCTATTCTTTGTTTTAAAGATCTTATTCGAGCAACCTCTGCTTTTCGTTCAGTAAGT
>DATFJA010000291.1:0-2233 GCA_035269545.1 Salegentibacter sp. | reverse complement strand
CACCAGTGCTTCTTCAAAATATTTTAAATGAAATTAATTCATAGAATTGGATATTTCTCCGTTGGACTATTCTTCGGAATAATGCTTTTAATGTTTTTTTTAGGCGGAAAGAAAACGTCCTGCGATTATTCTCCCGAGGCCCGGGTTTTAAAAAATATAAAAATAAAAGAGCGCAATTTTTCTGCGGAAGCTTTTAGCTTTTTTGAGAATAATAAATTAGACACTGCTTTAGTTTCTCAAAGCCTGGAACATGGTGATGTAGATTTTGGCCGAAGCAATACTGATGCAGAGCCTTGCAATATTTACCTGGTTACAAACGAAGTAAATTCAGCGATCCTTGAGCTTCAAATAGAAAATTGCGATAGCACAGCGACTATTCAGAAAGCATTTTTAAAAGATTAAAACAAAAAGAGTTTGCCTAAAGGTTTTCACCTGTTTGACAAACTCTTCTTTTATTTATAAATTTTGTTCTACTCAGAAAGAATTTGATCGGTATGTGCTTTAGTTTTCACTTTCTTGATCACTTCTTCAATTTTTCCTTCTTCGTCAATTATAAAAGTGGTACGATGAATTCCATTATATTCTTTTCCCATAAATTTTTTAGGTCCCCAAACTCCATAAGCCTGGATCACTTCCTTATCTTCATCGGCAAGTAGCGGAAAAGGAAAGTCATATTTATTTTTAAAGTTAGACTGTCTTTTTTGAGTATCGGCACTTACTCCTAATATAGCATAACCTTTTTCCTGAAAACGCTCCCAGTTATCTCTTATGTTACAAGCTTCAGCAGTACAGCCCGGTGTACTGGCTTTGGGATAAAAGAATAAAACCAGTTTTTTGCCTTTAAAATCTGATAACTTAACCGTATTTCCATCTTGATTTACTACTGAAAAATCAGGGGCCTTATCCCCGGCTTCTAATGTTGTCATAATTCCTATTTTTGTATCAATTTAATGCTGGGGTTATCCCAGCGGTATTCTAATTATTTTTTAAAATTCCGACCTTAGTGTCGAAGTTCTTAATTTCACTTAGTGAGTAAACTACTTCAGAGCAAGCTCGCGAAGCTTTATTACTTAAAAATATAATTTGATTTCGAGGCAAGCCTCGGAGCATTTAATCACGATTATCGAGTAAATTTAAACAATATGACCAAACAAGAAAAGGTAGAATTTGTAATTAATACCTTAAATGATATTTATCCTGAAATACCAATCCCGCTAGACCACAAGGATCCTTATACATTATTAATTGCTGTTTTACTTTCAGCCCAAAGTACCGATGTAAAAGTTAACCAAATCACGCCAAAACTCTTCGAAATAGCCGATAATCCAAAGTCTATGGTGAAACTTTCAGTAGAAGAGATCAGGGAAATAATTAAACCGGTTGGCCTTTCTCCTATGAAATCTAAAGGAATTCACGGTCTATCTAAAATTCTTTTGGAAAAACATAACGGGCAGGTTCCTGTTAGCTTTGAAGCTCTTGAAGCTTTACCTGCAGTGGGTCACAAAACTGCGAGCGTGGTGATGGCACAGGCATTTAACGTTCCCGCTTTCCCGGTAGATACCCACATTCACCGCTTAATGTATCGATGGAATCTAAGTAATGGCAAAAATGTAACTCAAACCGAAAAAGATGCGAAAAGGTTATTCCCTAAGGACCTTTGGAATAAACTTCATTTACAAATAATCTGGTACGGTCGGCAATATTCACCTGCCAGAGGTTGGGATCTTGAGAAAGATATTATAACTAGAGAGGTAGGAAGAAAAACAGTTATTACCGAATATTATAAAAAGAAGAAATAAATATAAAAGTAAAAGAGGCTGTCTGAAAATTTATTAAGAACGTCATCCTGTCCCGAAGTTTCGGGATATTTCAGGATCTACGATGTTAATAGTGAAAATCATGTTAGAAGCTGAAACAAGTTCAGCTTGACGAAAAACAGATCTTTTTAGACAGCCTCTCT
Source organism: Salegentibacter sp. (assembly GCA_035269545.1). Lineage (GTDB taxonomy): Bacteria > Bacteroidota > Bacteroidia > Flavobacteriales > Flavobacteriaceae > Salegentibacter. The sequence continues at coordinate 273 of DATFJA010000291.1, read as the reverse complement.
TCTCGAAACACTAATTAAGATTGGCTCCAAATTTAATTCCCTGGCAATCTACTACCCTCAATGCCTTTGAGTAGTTTAAAAGAAACTCCACAGTTTCTCTTTTAGGTTTCAAATTCTTCAACTGATCTTTTTTAGATAGTTCTTTAGTGTAAAGTTTCCTCATTAGATATATTTTGCGTTGGTTTCTTATTCTAACGCAATCTTTTGAGAAATATTATAAATCAGTTCGTTAAAACAAGGTTATGCTTTTCAATAATTTTACGAAGATTTATT
>DATFJA010000290.1:0-2382 GCA_035269545.1 Salegentibacter sp. | reverse complement strand
ATAGTGGGCGCCTATTTTCTTTTTTCTGGCTTAGCCGAAGCAAAAGGATTTTTAGCCCCTTTAATTACCGCCATAATTCTTGCTCTATTACTTATACCTTTAGGCAATTTTATGGAGCGAAAACTCAATCGCACCTTTTCTTCTTTGGTAAGTACTATCTTATTATTCCTGTTTTCGTTAGGGGTTTTTGTGTTACTCTCATTTCAAATTAAAAGTTTTGTAGACGATTGGGACAAGATTAAAGAAACCATGGCTCCAAAAATAGAACAGCTACAAAATTATGCTTACGAGCATACTGCTTTAAGCAGAAAAGATCTGGAGGATTATAAAGAAGAAAACGATATGCAAAGCATATTAACTTCCAGCGGAAATTCGGGAGAAAAAGCTTTTAATTTCATCAATTCAGTGACCAGTTTTTTCAGTAATTATCTACTCACTTTTATCTATATATTTTTTCTGCTGAATTACAGAAAGCGTCTTAAAACTTTTATTCTTAAGTTATTCTCAAGTGAACGAAAACGGGAAGTAAAGGAAATTATCAATGAAACAACCCGGGTAGCCCAGTTTTACTTGAGAGGAAAATTAATTTTAATCGTAATTCTTTCTATTCTTTACAGTATTGGCCTGGGTATTTCTGGGGTTAGTAATTTTATATTAATCGCGGTAATTGCTGCTTTTCTCACCTTGATACCCTTTATAGGTAATATTATTGGAATGGGACTTGCTCTGGTTTTTGGTTACCTAACTCAGGGCGAAACCAGTATTTTAATTGGGGTAATACTAACTTTTACTATAGTACAATTTATAGAAAGTTATGTATTAGAACCTTTTATAGTGGGAGACAAGGTAGATATTCATCCATTTTTTGTGATCCTTGCCATTATACTGGGTAACATGATTTGGGGTATAATGGGGATGATTTTGGCTATTCCGGTTTTAGGAATTATAAACGTAATCTTTAACCATGTTCCATCGTTAAAGGCATTCGGATTCTTGTTGAGCACCGATAACTCCAACGAGGATTAACGAGGTTAAAATGCAAAACCGTGTAGCAAAACAATTTGAAGGCTTTCTAAAAACGCCCCCTCTATGGGAAAGTGAGTTTCAGGAAATTCAGCAATTTAAACTTGCACATATAACCGATCCTTTAAACAAACCTATAGCCGGGGATCTACCTTCGCTTGCGTCTAATTTTGTAATGGGTAAAAGGGTAGAACGATTTTTTGAATGGATAATCCGGCAGAACAAAGGCTATAAATTATTAGCAGAAAACGTCCAGATTAGTCGGGATAAAATTACCCTGGGGGAACTTGATTTTTTGCTGCAAGATTTAATTAATCATCAGGTGTACCATGTAGAAATGGTTTACAAGTTTTATGTTTTCGATCCATCATTTTCTTCTGAAGCACAAGGTTGGATAGGCCCAAATCGAAAAGATACTCTACTGCAGAAAACGAGAAAATTGAAGGAAAAACAGTTTCCGCTTCTTTTTAAACCTGAGACAGAAGATTTATTGAATTCACTAAAATTAAACTCAAATAAAATTCTTCAACGAACATGTTTCAAAGCAAATCTATTCGTTCCCAGGAAACTTCACGATAAACATTTTTCAGGAATAAACAACAATTGTATAGCCGGAAGCTGGATTAAGTTTGATGAGTTTATAACTTCTCCTTATCAGGATTTTGATTATTACGCTCCAAAAAAGCAGGATTGGCCAATACTACCTTATCACGGAGAAAACTGGTTTAGCCATTCAGAAATAATTAAGCAAATAGAGATTCTGTTTGAAAGCAAAAGAGCGCCTTTAATATGGGTGAAAAAACCGGGGAATAAATTCGAGCGCCTATTTGTAGTATGGTGGTAGCTTAAAAAAACACTTTTTTTTACAGTAAATTTTTAAGCTGTTAAATCTCGATTTCCTAAAAAAACTCGTAGCAAGCTCAATAGGCAATCATAGAAAATAATATTATTTATTTCGAGTCAAGCCCGAAAACATTAAAACTCGATTATCGAGAAAAGTTGTATAATTCCTATTAAATTTGCTATCCAAACCACATTTCCCGTATGAATCAGAACACAAACGAAGCGATAAAGGCCTCCTGGATTAGCATTTTTGGGAATGCCATGTTAGCAATCGCTAAATTTGTGACTGGTATATTTGGAAATTCCTATGCGCTTATTGCTGATGCAATTGAGTCTACTACCGATGTTTTTTCGTCTTTCTTGGTTCTGCTTGGTTTAAAATACTCTAGTAGACCACCAGATGAAAATCATCCCTATGGACATGGCAAAGCCGAACCTCTTATCACTTTTGCAGTGGTGGGATTTCTAGTTATTTCAGCCACCGTTATTGCCTACGAAAGTATTCAGCATATACAA
>DATFJA010000289.1:0-2570 GCA_035269545.1 Salegentibacter sp. | reverse complement strand
TATAATCTTTCAGAAAATTCTAATTTAGAGTTTGGGCTGGGAGCACTTTACCAGGACGGTTTTTCCGATAAACTTCAATTAGATGAGGCCTATTTAGCTTTTAATAATTCCTGGTTGGGAATTGTGGCGGGACGTAAACAGCGTAAAGAATTGTATAGAGGATTAAGCGCTACTAACCAAAGCATTTTATGGTCTTTAAATGCAAGACCGCTTCCCGGAATTCGACTCTTTACTACACGCCCTATATTTTTTAAAAATAATCGCGGACTTGGTTTTCAGGCTTCGCTTGAAGAATACCTTATGGATGATGAGCGTTTCGTAGAAAATACCCGCCTTCATCATAAGAGTTTCCATTTAGTTTATAAATCTTCACCTAAATTTCAAATTTCCGCTGGGCTTAGACACTTTGTACAATGGGGTGGCACGCATCCAGAATTTGGTGATCTTTCTTCCGATTTTGAAGCCTATACCAGGGCAGTGACGGGTAGAGGAGCAGGAGAGGATACCGGAGATGGAATTTCTGAACAGGAAATTAACGGTTTAGGAAACCATTTGGGGAGCTACGAGATAAATATTAAAACCATTTTAGCAGGGTATAATGTTGAACTTATATACAATCACCTATTCGAAGACGGTTCCGGCAGTTTGCTAAGAAATACACCTGACGGGCGTTATGGAATTTTTATAGAAGATCCTTTGGCTCCTTTAGATTCGTGGATACAGGCAGTGATGTATGAATTCTACTATACTAAAAATCAAAGTAAAAACACACCAACCACAGATGGCCAGGATAATTATTTCAATAATAACCTGTATCGATCAGGTTGGACGTACGAAAGTCGGGTGTTGGGTCTTCCTTTTATCACAACCGGTCCAGATCGATTTAGGATAAACAATAATAAAATAATTGCCCATCACTTAGGTATAGGCGGGATGGCTTTTAGAAAGGTTCCATATAGATTTTTAGGGAGTTTCAGAAAAAATTATGGTGGTAAAGGAAGCGCAAATACCAATGGAAATCATGTTGTTTCCACTTATCTAGACTTGAAATTATTACAAAATATTGTAAATTTAAATCTTCAATTGGGGACTGATTTTAGTGAGATCGAAGGGCCAAATTTTGGTGCGGGCGTGTCCATTTCTAAATCATTTTTATAAAAGTACAAGTAAATTGAAAATGCCCCATAATGAAGCAAATAGCTGTACCGGTTTTAAAAATTGATGAGAACTTAAAAGTTGTAAGCTGGAATTCTTCTGCGGAACAATTTCTAAAGAAGTCTTTTAATATAAAACTTAAAGCGCATTTAAGTTTAGAAGAAATATTTCCCCAAGAGATTTGGACTAAACTCTGTACCGATTTTGAATTTGGTCTTGGAGCTTTTCGTGATATTTTTCCTTTCTCAAAGGATAAAGATATTGAGGTTATAAGTAGTCCTAATTTAGATAATAAAGGAAATATTGAAGGTTATTCGCTTTGTATAACAGCTGTTGCTTCTAATGAAACCGCTTCCGCCGAAAATATTATTCAGTTAAAGAATATTCTTGAAAATTCTTCTTTGGCTATTTTTCTCACCAATCCATCGGGCCCAATCTTAGAGGTAAATAAAGCAGCTTGCAATATGTTTGGGTATTCTCCTGAAGAGCTAAAGAGCTTTAGAAGAGAGGATATAATGCAGGAGAATGCCGACTTAAATAAAGCACTGGAACAAAGAAATGCTGATGGAGAATTAAGAAAAGAATTAATAGGAATTAGAAAGAATGGAGAGACTTTTCCATGTGAGGTACATTCGGTTATTTATTCGAACAGCAACGGAGAGAATAGAACAAGTACTACTATAGTAGATATTTCAGAAAGAAAAAAACAGGAATTAGTTGCCGAAAATAGTATGCAGGCTTTTCAGTCTTTATTCGATTATAACCCTGATGCAGTATATTCGTTCGATCTTAAAGGAGACTTCGTAAACCTTAACGCAAGTGCTTTGAATCTCTTAGAGTGTTCCAAAAAAAATATTGAGGGAATTAATTTTTTACCTTTAATCGCGCCTGAAGATCGAGAACGTGTATTAGATCATTCTTCCAGGGCAGTTTCTGGTGAAGTACAACGTTACCAAACTAATTTTATAAGTCTAAAAGGAACAAAAAAAGTCCTTGATGTCACAAATTTTCCCATATATGTGAATAAGGAAATAACAGGGGTCTACGGAATTGCTAAAGATATTACTAAGCAAGTGGAAATAGAGCAGAAGTTGCGAGAAGAGCATAATATGTTTCGTGCAATTATAGATAATATACCCGATCATATTTTTGTGGTGAACGAAAAGCACGAAACTATTTTAACCAATCATAGTTTTTATAAGAATTATTATGGTGTTGAAAACGAGCAGGAAAGTTTAGGTTTAACGGCTTTAGAATTTTTTGAGAAAGAAGAAGCTACCCGGGTACTTGAAGATAATACAAAGGTTATGAATAATGGTATTCCGGTGATAAATCGTGAGGATATAGTTCAGGATTTTAATGGTACAAAAAATTACACACTTTTAACCAAAGTTCCCTTTAAATTTGGTGACAAT
>DATFJA010000288.1:0-7865 GCA_035269545.1 Salegentibacter sp. | reverse complement strand
GTTTTATCATTTTTATCGGTCACAGCGATTTTTTTGCCGGACTTTAATTTTCCGAAACCTTCAATTACGTCAATTTTATTTTTCTTCATTAAGAACTGAACACCTTTGCTCATTCCCCCAGCCACATCGCGGCTACGTTTAATAACTTTTGAAAAATCTTTATCAGTTTTGATCTTTAGATCTTCAAGGCCAATATTTTCAATATTGGTTTTAATCCCAACTGCAGAGAGTACTATATCGGCTTCAAGTGTTTCTTCGCCTTTTTTAGTCTTAACCTTAGCTTTAACAGTTTTGCCTGAAGTATCTACACTTTCTACCGATGAATTGGTCATTACCTTAATCCCAGCTTTTTTAATGCTGCGTTCAAATTGCTTGGAGATTTCTTCATCTTCCAATGGCACTACATTTGGCAAAAATTCTACCACAGTAACATCGGTTCCCATGGCATTATAGAAATGAGCAAACTCAACTCCAATAGCACCAGAACCAACCACGATCATAGATTTTGGTTGTTTCTCTAAAGTCATTGCCTCACGGTAACCAATTACTTTTTTACCATCCTGCTTCAGGTTTGGTAATTCGCGAGAACGAGCACCGGTAGCCACAATAATATTGTCTGCCTGGTATTCTTTGGTTTTATCGTTCTTATCGGTTACATCGATCTTTTTGCCAGACTTTAATTTTCCGAAGCCTTCTATTACATCAATCTTATTTTTCTTCATTAAGAACTGAACACCTTTGCTCATTCCACCGGCCACATCGCGGCTACGTTTTATAACCTTTGAAAAGTCTTTATCGGCATTTTCCAGGCTTAAACCGTAATCATCGGCATGTTTCAGGTAATCAAATACCTCTGCACTTTTAAGTAGTGCTTTGGTAGGGATACATCCCCAATTTAGACAAACACCTCCAAGGCTTTCCTTTTCAATAATAGCGGTTTTAAAACCTAATTGTGAAGCTCTAATGGCGGTCACGTAACCACCCGGGCCACTACCTAAAACAATAATATCGTATTTACTCATATTCGGAAATTTTTATTACGCTTAGTAAATTAACTTGTGGAAAGCCCACAAAGCATTTGATCAAAAAATAAAAAAATAATTCGACGCAAGGCGTCGAAGCATTTTAAATTTCACATTTTAAGTGAAGTTGCGAATTTAATGAATAATCGTTTAATCTGAAAGTTTTAAAGGGGGGTATGCATGGAAATGGAAAAGAGAATACAGATAGGTATTATTGAAGTCATTCTGTCGAGAGCTTCAGGATTATTTCAGTAACTAATAAGATTGAAATTTAACTAATTTTAGTGTGGCATAATTTACCTATCAAAACATATTTAATCCAATTGCGAGCTCTAAAATAAAAATAGCCTCACCGGTTTTGAAACCCGATGAGGCCTGATTCTAATCTATTAAAGTTTCTTTTACGCTTATCGTTATTTGAGAGCGCCAGCTTTCTTTACATCGCTTTCTGATAAATCTAGCGCATTCATAACAGCATTATAGCTCGAAACGTCTACACCAGTATCTTCGGCAAAATCTGCTGGAACAATTACTATTCTTATCACCTGATCTTCAGTAAAAACAGGATCAAGTGCAGAAAGATCTGCAGTTCCATTCATAAAAATTCTAACGTCAAAAAAGGTGAAATCAAAATTATATTGAACTTCTCCATCTTCTACATAATAGGTTTGTGGTAATTGTCTAAATACTTCTACCGGTAATCCATCGGCTGTTCCATCTTCACCATCTTTAAGGTAAACCAGTACGGCATCAGATTCGAATACTTCCACGCCATTTTCATCAAAATTTATCAAAGCCGAATAGTCGTTTCCTTCTGTGAAATCGATTCCCTCAAATTCAATAGTGGTTCCAATTAATCCATCTTCACCGGCAGGACCCTGAGGACCAACAGGACCTTGCGGTCCACGTTCGCCATCGTCAGAACAAGCGGTGAATAAAAATGTAGTCATAAATAAAATTGAAAATAATTTCTTCATAATTATAGGTGTTAGGTTGTTATTTTTTAAAATTAATACTGGCAGAATTCACACAGTAGCGCTGTCCGGTATCGGTAGGACCGTCGTCGAAAACGTGGCCAAGATGACCACCACAATTGGCACATAGAATTTCTGTTCTTATCATACCAAAAGTTTTATCCTGTACATATTCTACTTTTCCCTCTATGGCTTTGTCAAAGCTTGGCCAGCCACAGCCGCTATCAAATTTTGCTTCGCTATCAAAAAGTTTTTCTCCACAACCAGCACAAAAATATTCTCCATCCTCAAAATGCATATTGTATTTCCCTGTATGTGGAGCCTCAGTACCTTTTTTTCTTAATACACGAAATTGTTCTTCGGAAAGTTTCTCTTTCCATTCAGTATCCGGTTTTTCTATACTGTATTTCTTCATTTTAATATTTTTAGTCATTTCCGCAGCTTGTGCTGAATTTATTTCAGTAAAGGCGGAAATCTTATTTTTATTATTTCTATTCCCAATAAATATGGGGAACGATAATCTTATTTTTCTTTTGGCTCAAAATCCATTGCTACCCCATTAATGCAATGTCTTTTTCCGGTGGTATCTCTTGGTCCGTCATCAAAGACGTGTCCTAAATGGCCACCGCAGCGAGCACAGTGCACCTCATTTCTTTGGTAGCCTAATTTTGAATCTGTTCCATAGGCAACTCCTCCTTCAATGGCACGGTCAAAACTTGGCCAACCGGTACCACTCATAAATTTATGTTCGGTTTCGTATAATTCATTTCCACAGGCGGCACAAACAAAGGTTCCGGGCTCTTTAATATCGTTTAAAGGGCTGGAGAACGAAGGTTCGGTGGCTGCTTTTCTCAAAACCCGGTATTCTGCATCGGTTAACTCAGCTTTCCACTCCTTTTCAGATTTGGAAACTGGAAATTCTTCCTGCTTTTCTTCTGCTGCATTTTGATCTTTTTGGGCATTACCCTGGCAGCTAATTATAAAAACGGCTAACAAAATTGGTAGAATCTTTTTCATTGCTTTTAAAATTTTAATTGAAACCATAGCTGATTTAGGAATAGACCGAAAAGCCTTTTGAAGTTTCAATTATGGTTTTTATTTTAAAAGTACAAAGATTATACCGCGATGAACGTTGTGATTTTGTTAATTACTTCCGCATCGCCTAAGATGCGACGATGTCCTAAACCTTTGGTTACGTATAATTGGCTATTTTCAAGGGCTTCATCAATGTCGTAGGCAGAAGATATTTCAACATCTACATCGTTTTCATCGTGAACAACAAGAGTAGGAAGCGAAACCTCTTGAGCAGAGATCGCACCCGAATAACTATCTAAATCAATATCGAACTTTTTGTCAAAATGAGCCTTCATTTTATCGGCCACTTTTCTGTTCATTTTCAAGTTTTTTGCAAATTCGCGGGTTATGTGGGTTATACTATTCGCAGTGCCTATAATTACAAGTTTTTTCGCTTTTAAGCCTTCTTTCGCCGCTCGTAGGGTAGCCATTCCGCCAAGCGAATGTCCAATTACAGCTTCAAAAGGTCCGTATTTTTCGTCTAAGAGTTGAACGCCGTCAATAAAATCCAGCATCATACTTTTTTGACCCGGGGCTTTGCCATGTGCCGGTGCGTCAAAACTAATAGTACTGTAACCCCTGGCTTTTAATGCTTCAGCTATTTTAGCTAATTGTGTGCCGCGACCACTCCAGCCGTGAACCAGTAAAATTTTCTTTTTATTATTGCCAAATTCGTATACTACAATTTCCCTGTTGGTTTTAGGAATCCTAAGCCTATACTGCTTGGAAAGCTCATCCATATTCTTTTCACGGTCGGGAAGCTTGTATGTAAATGGGGTTAAAAAAAGCTGGGCTGCAAATCTGCTAGCCACGAACGGTGAAAGTTTAGAAAGCACTTTTCCGGTATATCTTATATAATTAGGTACCAATAATCGCTGTACCGGGATTTGATCTTTTTTCTGCTTATTCATTTTTTCGAGGTAAGATATTGCAATTTACATATTTCCTGTATGCTTACATCTTTAAGCTGCCCATTTCTGGGCCGGTTTTTGTTTTGTGGTATCATTTTTGAAAACTTATGAACTGTTAAATGATGCTTAAAACAACAAGCAGGCTTTGATGGCTTTTGTAATTTTAACAAAACTAAACTGATATATATGAAACTTAAAACATCAATAAGTATGGTTGCTGTTTTACTGCTGGTAATGGCATGTAAAACCAATCCTTTTACTGGAGAGAAGAATTTGAATTTTGTTTCTAACGATCAATTATTTCCAACCTCTTTTGAGCAATACGATCAATTTTTATCTGAAAATGAAGTGGTAACCGGGACTGCTGAATCGAAGATGATTAAACGAGTAGGTAATAAAATAGAGACTGCCGCTGAAAGATATCTTAATGCAAATGGTTATCAGGGCTTTTTGGAAGATTTTAGATGGGAGTATAATCTTGTAAAAGATGATGCAGTAAATGCATTCGCAATGCCGGGAGGAAAAATAGTTTTTTATACCGGAATATTACCCGTAGCTGAAACCGAAACAGGTGTAGCCGTAGTAATGGCCCACGAAATAGCCCACGCTCTTGCCGATCATGGCGCGCAAAGAATGAGTGCCGCCCAATTGCAACAACTAGGAGCCGTTGCAGGTTCTGTTGCGGTAAGCGGTAGAAGCCAGGAAACTCAGCAGATTTTTGCACAAGCTTATGGTTTGGGAACACAGGTAGGAGTAATGTTACCATTTAGCCGTAGTCACGAAACTGAGGCAGATAGGATAGGTTTAACCTTAATGGCAATTGCCGGTTACGATCCCGATGAAGCTGCAGATCTCTGGAAAAGAATGGCAGCCCAAAGTGATGGCCAGGCTCCACCAGAATTTTTGAGTACTCACCCTTCTAATCAAACAAGGATTAATAACTTGCAACAATGGGCACCCGAAGCTAAAGCAGAAGCTAAAAAATATGGTGTAACAAATTTTGAATAGAATAAAATTTAGAAATTATATGAAAAAGCTGTCTTTTAAGGCAGCTTTTTCTATTTTAGGGCTCTGCAAAAAACCGGAATAAATGAAGGTACTTCCCAAAGGGCATAAAAAATTAGTACGTGCCTGGGCTTTTTATGATTGGGCAAATTCGGTTTACAGCCTGGTAATTTCTTCGGCTATTTTTCCTATTTTCTATGGAGCTCTTACTATTGTTAAAGATGAAGACGGTAGTATTCTGGATGATTCGGTGGATTTTTTGGGTATAAGTTTTAATAACGATTCTTTAATAAGCTATGTCACTGCAGCCGCTTTTTTGGTGGTTTCTATTTTAAGTCCTTTTTTATCGGGAATTGCCGATTATGTGGGGAATAAGAAGAACTTTCTGAAGTTTTTCTGCTATTTGGGAGCATTGTCTTGTATTGGTCTTTTTTGGTTCAACCTGGAATATCTATGGTTTGGTTTACTCTGTTATTTTCTTGCCCTAATAGGCTTTTGGGCCAGCCTGGTTTTTTATAATTCTTATCTGCCCGATATTGCTTTTCCAGAACAACAGGATAAGGTTAGTGCCCAGGGATTTTCTTTAGGATATATCGGCAGTGTGATTTTATTGATTATTTGCCTGGTAATGATTTTAAATTATGAGACTTTTGGTTTTGAGAGTGAAGCTTTACCCACGCGCCTGTCTTTTGTTTTAACAGGAGTTTGGTGGATTGGTTTCAGTCAATACACCTATGCTTATCTACCTAAAGGAAATAAGAAAGCTGCATTTACAAAAAATGTTCTTTTCAATGGATTTAGAGAACTTCGCGGAATATGGATCACTCTAAAGCATAATATTCAGCTTAAAAGATATTTAATTGCTTTTTTTGTTTATAGTATGGCTGTGCAAACTATAATGCTGATTGCCACTTATTTTGGGATTGAAGAATTGGAGTGGGGAGAGCAGGATGCAACGACAGGCTTAATTATTAGTATTTTATTAATTCAATTAGTAGCTGTGGTTGGTGCTACCTTAACTTCTAAATTAGCAGTAAGATTTGGAAATATTAAAATCCTGATTTTTATCAACCTAATTTGGATAGCCATTTGCGGTTACGCCTTTTTTATTGTTAGCCCTCAGCAGTTTTATGGGGCAGCCGCTTCAGTTGGCTTAGTAATGGGAGGAATACAATCACTTTCCAGATCTACTTATTCCAAAATGCTTCCCCAAAATGCCATTGATACCGCAAGTTATTTTAGTTTTTATGATGTAGCCGAAAAAATAGGAATCGTAATAGGAATGTTCCTTTATGGAGTAGTAGCGCAAATAACCGGAAGCGTAAGAAACTCTATCTTGTTCTTAGTTGTTTTCTTTATCGCTGGGGTGATTTTATTATTACGGGTACCAATAAAAAATCCTGTCTCAAAAGACAGGATCTAAACAATTTTTCTTTTTCAATTATTATTTTTTCTGATGGGATTAATGTGATGAAACTGAACCTGATCCCGAAGTTTTAAAATCCTGATTTTTTGGATTTCCTTTATACTTAATATCTCCCGATCCCATAACCTTAGCTTTTAAACTTGAACTTGCTGAAATTTGAATGTCTCCAGACCCCATGACGGTAGCTTCTACATTCTCAGCTTTTAGGTCGTAAGCTTTAAAATCTCCGGAACCTGTAACCTTGCAATCAAATTCTCGGGCTTGTCCTGATAGAAGAATATCACCAGAGCCGGTAACTTGTCCTGAGAGATCTTCTACTTCCAGCTCTAATTTAATATCTCCAGAGCCGGTTACTTTGGTACTAAACTTTTTTGCAGTTATTTTTGATGTATTCCAAATATCGCCAGACCCGGTTACTTCCACAGCCGACAGATCCTTAAATGGAACAGTGACTTTAATTCCATTATTCCTGGAAGGTTTCAAATTATAGCCTTTTTCTACTGAAATTTTTAAAGTACCGCCATTCACTTCAGTAGTGATATATTCTTGCAGGTTGCTTTCGGCCTCTATGGTTAAATTCCCTTCGGTGCCTGAAACCAGTTCAACATCCATTGAACCTACCAGCGAGATCTCATCATAATCTGCAGTGTTTCTTTTTTCTGAAGTCATATCGCCATTACCTCTTATAGTTTCGTTGCTTCCCCACCATTGGCATTGTGCGGGAGTAATTGTGATGAACGATACAGCTAATATTAAAAATAGATTTTTCATGACTTTGTGTTTTTTGATTGATAAATATTTTAGTTTTTATTAAATGTTACATTTCCATAATTAGTATTGATGTAAATGGTATTTCCGCTATTTTCTTGCAGGTGATAGCCTTCAAAGAGTTTACTAGTGTTGTCGTCGTGACGCTTTCTAATTTCCATCTCTTCCAGACCTTTCGCATTTCCGTAAGAAGATTTTACGGTGAAATTAAATGGATGCTCACTATCGTAGCCCAGTTTTATTCCGGCATAATCAGTATTTATTTCTACTTTAGAAACTCCTTTTATAAGTTTTTCAATACTTGCCGAGCCATAATCTAAATTTAAGTCTAAAGATTCGAACACACGACCTATTTTAGTACTTAAATAATCACCATTACCCACAATGCTTTTCGCTTTTTCAATAGTAATACTGCCATAATCGCAATTAAAATCAAGCTGTGCTACTTTTTTAATCCTGGAGTCGGTATAATCGGCGTTTACATATAGTTTTCCGGCTTCTTCAATTTCATATCCGCTGTAGTCGGCATTTATTTCAGCATTTTTCACATAACCAATATGGCTGTTTCTGGTATAGTCAAAATTTAGCTGATTCGAGTTTCCTCTTAATTCACCAATATCAACCTTCCCATAATCGCAGTTAATTTTAGCATTACCTAACAGTCTGTCTATATAAATTCCGCCGT
>DATFJA010000287.1:0-2931 GCA_035269545.1 Salegentibacter sp. | reverse complement strand
CTGGGGATGTTTTCTTCTTGCACTCAAGATTATTAGAGCGTGCTGCAAAAGTTATTGATGATAACGATATTGCACAGAATATGAACGATCTTCCTGATTCTCTTAAAGGGAAAATAAAAGGAGGAGGTTCTTTAACCGCACTTCCAATTATTGAAACACAGGCAGGTGACGTTTCAGCATATATCCCAACTAACGTAATTTCGATTACCGATGGGCAGATATTCCTTACTTCAGATTTATTTAACTCTGGGGTGCGTCCTGCAATTGATGTAGGTATTTCTGTATCTCGTGTAGGTGGTTCGGCACAAATTAAGTCGATGAAGAAAGTTGCCGGTACTTTAAAATTAGACCAGGCACAATATAGGGAATTGGAAGCTTTTGCTAAATTCGGTTCAGACCTTGATCCTACTACTTTAAGAGTTATTCAAAAAGGTAAGCGTAACGTAGAAATCCTTAAGCAGGCTGAAAACGATCCTTACCCGGTAGAAGAGCAGATCGCAATTATCTATGCAGGATCAAAGAACTTGCTTAAAGATGTACCGGTAGACAAGGTGAAGGAATTTGAAAAAGACTACCTGGAATATCTTAACGCTAAGCATAGAGATATGTTAGATACGCTAAAAGCCGGAAAATTAACCGATGAGGTTACAGATACCCTGGTTTCTGTAGCGAAAGAGCTTTCAGCTAAGTATAAGAAGTAAAAGAGAAGTGTTGTCATTCCCGCGCAAGCGGGAATCTCATAGAATTTTAAAGATTCCCTCGTAGGAGGGAATGACATAAATAAACTTATGGCAAACTTAAAAGAATTACGTAGCAGGATTACTTCGGTATCATCAACGATGCAGATTACCAGCGCCATGAAAATGGTGTCGGCAGCAAAGTTGAGCAGGGCTCAGGATGCAATTACGCAAATGAGACCATACTCGGAAAAATTAACCCAGCTGTTACAGGATTTAAGTGCAACCCTTGATGATGATACCAGTAGCAAATATGCCGAAGAACGCGAAGTGAAAAACGTGTTGATGGTAGCTATATCTTCTAATAAGGGCCTGGCTGGTGCTTTTAATACTAACATTGTAAAAGCAGTTAAATATAAAGCTAAGAACGATTACAATTCTAATAATATAGATCTTTATACGCTTGGTAAAAAAGCCAATGATGTTCTTAAAAAGGACTATGAGGTTTACAAGAATAATAACGAGATATACGACGATCTTACTTTTGAAAACGTATCGGAGATTGCCGAAGAATTAATGCAGTTGTTCTTAGACGAAAAATACGACAAGATCGTATTGGTGTATAACCAGTTTAAGAATGCAGCTACCCAAATTGTACAGCACGAACAATTCTTGCCTATAGAGCAATTTGAAACGGAAGAGGAGAAGCAACTAGACTATCTTTTTGAACCTTCAAAGATGGAAATCGTAAAAGAGCTTATTCCTAAATCTTTAAAAATGCAATTGTTTAAAGCATTAAGAGATTCTTTCGCATCAGAGCACGGCGCTCGTATGACGGCAATGCATAAAGCAACCGATAATGCAAAAGAGCTTCGTGACGATCTTAAATTGTCTTACAACAAAGCTAGACAGGCTTCTATTACCAACGAAATCCTTGAGATTGTTGGTGGTGCTGAGGCATTGAATGGATAAAATCTTTAAATAATATACCGGAAGTAATTCCGTTCTAAAAACCCGTAAGTTAACTACGGGTTTTTTATTTGGTATGCGTTTTGTTTTTGTACTTTTAAACAACAAACTTTCTATTATGAAAAAACTACTATTTTTATTCAGCAGTATATTCGCTTTAACCTTGGTTACGGGCTGTGGCAGCAATAAGGAATTACAGGAACGTGCTCCCGCACAGTTTCAGGATATTTATTATACACAGGGTGAAAATGGGTTAGATCTCCACATTCCTGTGGCGACGATCCAGGATAATCAGGTAAGTATGAATAGTGTTTATTTTAGAGGAATGAAATCTCCATTGGTTCAGGATAGTGAACAAACCAATCTCTTTACAGCCAATTTCAGCACTGCAGATGGAATGGATATTATGAGTTCTGATCCTGCTGAAGAAAACAAAAACAGGGTGCCCCAAAAAACGGAAAAAATGCCGTTTGAGCTTGAAGACGATGAAGCTATTCTCGTATTTTCTCAAAATGACCGAACCAAATATTACAAGCTAACAGGAATCCAAGAACAGAATTAAAAATCTAATTTTTCTCCTGTTGAGTACCTTTAAGAAACTATTTCAGCAAACCTTTGTTTACGGTCTCGCCACGGTGTTGCCGCGTATGCTGAATGTTTTATTAATACCACTTTATACCCACGTTTTACCAAAAGCAGAATACGGCGAAGTTTCTATAATCTTCGCCTATTTTGTATTTTTTAATGTCATCCTTGCTTATGGGATGGAAACCGCTTTTTTCAGGTTTTATAATAAAATGAAGAACAGTAAAGAAGTGCTAAGTACTTCCGGCTGGTCTATTGTAGCAACTTCTATAGTATTTTTTACAGCAGCTTTTTTATCACAGGATTTTATTGCTGAAATGGTAAATATCCCGGTTAAATACATTCAACTGGTTATCTGGATACTCTTTCTCGATGCACTGGTTATTATTCCGTTTACCTGGCTTCGAGCAGCTGAAAAACCAATGCGGTTCGCAGTAATTAAAATTATAAATGTTTGTATAAACCTGGGGCTCAATATTTTCTTTTTACTGTTTTTAAAAGATTTGGCAGTAGATAATTTACTTTTTGAAAGTATTTATATCCCAGATTTTGAGATCAGTTATATCTTTATTTCCAATCTGGTGGCCAGCGGTGTCACACTGTTACTGATGCTGCCTTTCTATTTTAATATAGATTTCAGCTTTAATACCAAGTTATGGAAATCTATGTTGTCTTATGCTTTTCCGGTTTTAATCGCAGG
>DATFJA010000286.1:0-2589 GCA_035269545.1 Salegentibacter sp. | reverse complement strand
TTGCTCCTGCACTTTACAATTAGCCAATACCCAATCTGTAGCCTTATAATCTGTGGCGATAGGAATAATATTTTCAGCTAACCCGGGTTTTAAAGCCGCAAGTTCCCAGGCCAATGCGCCACCAATAGAACCTCCAATTATAGCAAATAGTTTATCTATTTCTAATTGCTGAAGCGCCAGCGCCTGAATTCTAGCAATATCTGCAAGCGTAAATTCTTTGTAATTTCCAATTAAATGTTCTTTTTTTCCGTTAAAACCATTACCCGGAATATTAAAAGCCAGGATACTAAATTTCTCGTTATCGATACATTTTTCGGGCCCCACAATATTGGTCCACCAGCCTAATTTGCCTATAACTTGCGAATTTCCGGTAAGCGCGTGATTTATTAAAACCACCGGTGCAGTTTTAAAATCCTGACCAAATTGCTGAAAGCTCAAATAGATATCCTGAATAGTTCCGGCCGAATTTTCAAAATCTTTTAAATAGAGTTCCTGTAGCATATCTTCTTTTTTTGATTTAGAAAGAGCAAAAGGAAAAAGACTTAACCTGGCTGCTTTTTCCTTTGTCTTTCCACCAACAATAAATTATACCAATGCTTTTTTCTGAATTTTGGCAAAAGCCTCTTTTAGATCTGTTTTTAAATCTTCCACATCTTCCAGTCCTACCGAGAGACGAATAAGATCTTGGGTAACCCCCGTAGTGGCTTGCTGCTTTTCGTCCAATTGCTGATGCGTAGTGCTCGCAGGATGAATTATTAAAGATTTAGTATCACCAATATTGGCAACAAGAGAAAAGATTTTCGTTTCATCGGCAACAACTTTAGCCGATTCAAAACCTCCTTCTACTCCAAAAGTAACTACACCACTTTGGCCTTTTGAAAGATATTCTTTGGCGAGTTTATTATACTTGCTGCTTTCCAGCCCGGGATAATTCACCCAGGAAACTTCTTCCTGCTGCTCTAGCCATTTGGCAAGATTTAAAGCATTTTCACTATGTTGCTTTATTCTAATTTCAAGGGTTTCCAAACCTTGTAAGATTTGAAAGGCATTATAGGGACTTAATGCCGCACCGTGATCACGCAGGCCTTCAATTCTAACCTTAGCAATAAAAGCTGCTTCCTTTAAAGCTTCGTGGTAAACAAGCCCGTGGTAACCGGGTGAGGGTTCGGTGAATTCAGGGAACTTTCCATTTGCCCAGTTAAAATTCCCGGCATCTATAATAGCACCTCCCAGCGAAGTTCCGTTTCCACTAATGTATTTGGTAAGTGATTCAATAACGATGTCGGCGCCGTGCTCTATAGGTTTTAGTAAAGAAGGTGTAGCAACTGTGTTATCCACTATAAATGGAACTTTAAGTGCATTGGCTTCTGCTGATATTGCTTTTAGATCTAAAACATCCAGTTTCGGATTTCCCAGCGATTCTACAAAAATTGCACGGGTATTTTCTTTAGCAGCCTTTTTAAAATTTTCTGGATTTTCAGGATCTACAAAAGTGGTCGTAATTCCAAATCTGGGTAAGGTTACACTTAGCAAATTGTAAGTTCCGCCGTATAAACTACTGGAAGCCACAATATGGTCACCGGCTTTTAATAGCGTTAGCAGCGTGGTATTGATAGCCGCCGTTCCTGAAGCGGTTACTACCGCTGCAATTCCACCTTCCAGGGAAGCGAGGCGTTGTTCTAAAACATCATTGGTTGGATTATTTAACCGAGTGTAGATATAACCTGGTTCTGCCAGTGAAAAAAGATTAGCAGCGTGATCTGAATTATTAAATACATAAGACGTTGTCTGGTAAATAGGCACCGCCCTTGTTCCTCCATTAGCTTTTGTATCGTGACCTGCGTGTAATGCGTTTGTTGAAAATTTTTGAGTACTCATAATTTCTAGTTTTTTAAAGTTTCTTGCTTCTATTTTTTGAAGCTTGATTTGTTTTTTAGGATTTCCGCCTTTACTGAAATAAATTCAGCACAAGCTGCGGAATGACAGTGTTTTAAATAAAAAAAGTCCCCTTAAGTAGCTATTACCAAGGGGACCTTTTAATTGAACTCTAAACAAACTAAGTTAAATCCGGTTTTGGCAATAGCGTTTCATGTGTCGCATAGACATACACATCATCATGTTATTTATTGCCTTTATCATCATATTTGTTTTTGTCATTCCCACACAGGTGGGAATCTAATTTTGATTTATTCTTTCAAATTCAAATTTATTCTTCTTTGGATTTCCGCCTTCGCGGAAATGACTTAGTTGCATAAAAAAAGCCGCTGCGGTTGGCAGCGGCTTTTTGCAATTTATATCTTTTCAGAATTAAGCAATAGAGCGCGCTGCGGAAGTTCTCCACATCATCATACGCATCATATTGCAAATTATCTGGTACATTTCGTTGTTTTGTTGGTTACAAAGATAAGGGCAGAAATTTTTAATATCCAAACCCAAACTTCATTTTTACGAAAAATAAATTTTAAAGCTTGTAAAATGAATAATCAGGAATTGGATTGCATTAAAAATGATTATTATCTAATTGCCTTTCCCAAAACATACAAGATGCTAAATTTCAACATATTACAAACTAGTTCGATTTAAAACTTT
>DATFJA010000285.1:0-11518 GCA_035269545.1 Salegentibacter sp. | reverse complement strand
AGAAAAAATAATATCGATAATTATCTATTTGGAATCGTTGCCATTCTTATAAGCCTCTGGGTACTTTACCAGTCGAAACTATATGCCGATATCATTTTAAATCTGTATTACCTGGTGATGAGTATTTACGGGTGGTTTTTCTGGAAATTCGGAAAGGAGAAAGAGGAAACGCCTATTTCCTATTCCAGCAAATTAGAGCACTTAAAAGCCCTCGGAATTGTTTTGGTTTGCTTCACAGGAATGAGTTACTGGCTCCGATTCCATACCAATTCAGATGTTCCTCTTTGGGATGCCGGGGTAAGCGCTTTCGCCTGGGCCGGGATGTGGCTTATGGCCAAAAGAAAAATGGAGAACTGGATCTTTCTAAATATTAGCAATGCCATTTCCATTCCTTTACTTATTTACAAAGAATTATACATATATGCCGGTTTGACGATCTTCCTGTTTATAGTAGGAACATCGGGATATTTTAAATGGCGAAAAATTGTTAAAGCCCATAATGGGCAATTAGCTTCCGCCCATTAAATTTTATCTGGGAGTATAAAACCAGATAATTCAATATCTAAATTTTATGTAATGATAGAAGCGCAGATGCAACAAGAGCTGAAAAAACTATATTTCGGGAAAAACCTTTTTCCTGAAAATGTTTTAAGCTGGATACAGAGAGAAAACCTTTGGAATATATGGGTGCCCAAAAATTATGGCGGACTGGAATTATCATTTTCTGAAGGACTTTCCAAACTGCAAGAACTGGCCAGGATTGATGGCAGTCTTGGTTGGACGGTAACTTTATGCAGTGGCGCCAACTATTTTATAGGAAACCTGGAACCAGCAGCCGCAAAGGAGATTTTCCAAAATTCAAATACTACGATTTTGGGAGGAAGCGGTGGTGTTTTTGGCAAGGCCGAAAAACTGAATGACTCTTATAGAATTTCCGGAACCTGGCGCTATGCCACCGGCGCAAATTATTTAACGCATTTTACACTGAATGCTGAAATTCATGAAAATGGCCAGGCTCTTTTGAATAAAGATGGTGCCCCAAAAGTACGCTCGTTCATAATACCCAAAGACGAAGTTAAGATCATTAAAGACTGGGATACTATGGGCTTAAAAGCTTCTGTTACCCATTCTTTTAAAGTGGAAAATGTTTTAGTTCCTCAGCGCTTCAGTTTTATTTATAATGAATTTCATCAGCCTCAGGATATCTTTAAAATTCCGTTTTCGGTATTTGCCGATCTTACGCTTTGGGTGAATTATATTGGTATGGCAGAACATTTTCTGGACGAAGCTCGTGAACTTAAGCGCGATAAAAATCTGGGAACTTTTGAGAGAACTCTCTCTAATTCAAATCTAAAAGTTACTGATTACGCCAAAGAAATTGAGAGCAAGATCCTTTCAAACAAAGGGATTAATTCAAAATATAGTACAGAAGTTCATTCATCGGCTTCAAATTCAGTAAAAAGTATTTCAAAGAATATGATTGAAATATTCCCTCATCTCGGAATAAAAGCAAGCAGGAACGATCAGCCTTTAAATCAGATTTTCTGTGATTATTTTACGGCAACACAGCATCATATTTTTACGAGATAAATTAATTAAAAATCTGGATTTTCATCTATTAAGTTGTAGAAAATGATTATCATGATAAATACGGTATAATATTGTTTGACAACTGAATAAAACTGAAAAAATGAAATATAAAGTAAACATAGAGAAAGTCCAGAATGTAGATGAAATTAGGGAATATTGGAGTAAGGAGGACTATATTCAATTGCTTGAAAAATTTGATTATCCTGATGCAGAAGATTCTGATCCCGAAAGTTTAAGAGAGCTTTTATTTATGGCTATATCAGATTTTGAGCCTTCTGAAGCCGCAAAATTAGTTTTAGAGTACAAGCTTGGGGAACAATTATCTGATGGACAAATTGACCAGATATCAAACGATATGTTGATAGATACGGTTTGTGAAGAATACCCGGAAATGGAATTACAATCTACTTTATTCCACGTAAATCAATTACTTTTTAAAGCTTTTAATGGTAAGTTTCCGAGTTCCAGCGCTACAATTATCCATTGTTCTATCTCCCCGGAAAATAAAGATGCCGATCAAAATCTAAGCAAAAAATCGGTGCTGAGGTTATTGAACGATGGCCTATCAGACAGGAATATCATTAAAAGACTGTTTGAAGACCAAATGAATGCTGATGCAGAATTTCCGGAAGCTGAAAATATCATCTGGAATTTAGAAACTTCAGAAAGTAATCATTTTAAAATAACAACTTCCGGGAACCTCATTAAAAAAGAAGAGGTGATAGCCTCAGAATGGGAAAAGGAAATTGAAGATGAGGATGATTCCGGAAATTAAAAGAATTAAATATAAAAAGATCAAAAAATGCTGCTTACTAATAGGCAGCATTTTTTTTGAATTTGATCAATTGGAATGTCCATTCTAAAATTATAAATGATTGAATTTTTAATTATTTAACAACTCACTATAATCTTGTGTTAATCAATTGATGATAAGCTCATTATTTTTTAAATTGAAGCTAATCATTAACCAAAAAGTAAAATTATGAGTATTGTAAAAGTAATTGAGGTGATTGCCTCTTCAGAAAAAAGTTTTGATGATGCAGTTAAGAATGCACTTAGCGAAGCAAGTAAATCTGTAAACAACATAAAATCTATTTATGTTAAAGAAATGCATGCGAACGTTAGTAACAATCAAGTTACTACTTACGCGATTAATGCAAAAGTTTCATTTGATGTTTCAAAGTAATTTTCTGTAAATAGAAATTAAAAAAAGGAAGGTGAATATACTGTATTTATCTTCCTTTTTTTGAATGCTGCTACAAAGGCAAATACTTCAAGTTTCGAAAATTTATAATTACAAATTATGGCCAGTAAGAAAAAAGACAGTTCCCAACAGGAAAATCAGGAATGGATAGATTCCCTTACCTGGATCATTGAAAACAAATCTACCAAACGGGCAGAAGAGTTGCTGAATATCCTGGAGGAAGAAGCGAAAAAACACAATGTTCAACTTCCCAATACCCTCAAAACTCCTTACCTAAACACCATTTCCAAAAACGAAGAGAAAGAATATCCAGGCGACTTAGAGCTTGAAGAAAAAATTCTGGCATATATCAGGTGGAACGCCATGGCTATGGTGGTAAAAGCCAATAAAGCCGATAGCGGAATTGGAGGGCATATTTCTACTTATGCATCTATAGCCCAACTTTGGGAAGTAGGTTTTCATCATTTCTTTAAAATTGAAAATGATATAGCAGACCAGGTATATTTCCAGGGCCACGCATCCCCGGGTATTTACGCAAGGGCTTATATGGAAGGTCGCTTAACTAAAAAAAACCTGGAGAATTTTCGGCACGAAGTACAATCTGAAAAAGGCCTTACTTCTTATCCGCACCCACACTTGATGCCGAATTTTTGGAGCAATCCAACCGTTTCTATGGGCTTAGGTCCCATCCAGGCGATTTACCGTGCCCGATTTAATAAATACCTATATAACCGCGGACTTATAGAAGAAGATAAGAGTAAAGTCTGGGCATTTATTGGCGATGGTGAGATGGATGAAGTTGAAGCCCGGGGAGCTATTAATATTGCTTCCAGGGATGAATTAGATAATCTCATTTTCGTAGTAGATTGTAATTTGCAACGCTTAGACGGTCCTGTTCGTGGTAATGCCAAGGTTATCCAGGAATTGGAGGGACTATTTAAAGGCGCCGGTTGGAATGTGATCAAATTGCTTTGGGGGAAAGAGTGGGATAATCTTATTGAAAAGGATAAAACCGGGAAACTCCAAAAGAAACTAGACGAACTTACCGACGGACAACTTCAAAAATACGCTTATAGCGACGGGGAATTTCTGCGGAAGGATTTATTTGAAAGTGATAAAGATCTAAAGAAATTGGTTGAAGACTATTCTGATGAAGAATTAGGGAACTTTAAACGCGGCGGTCACGATCCAGAGAAAATATACAATGCTTATAAAGTTGCGTTAGATACAAAATCAAAACCCAGTATCGTGTTGGCTCAAACCATTAAGGGCTATGGACAGGGTAGTGCCGGTGAGGCAAGTAATGTATCACATAAAACTAAAAAATTCAACAAAGAACAACTCGAGCAATTTAGAGATTTCTTCAAGGTTCAGGTTTCAGACAAAGACCTGGAAAAAATACCGTTTATCAAACCAAAGAAAGATAGTAAAGAGTTGAAATACCTTGAGGAAAAGAGAAAAGATCTCGGGGGTTATATACCGCAGCGAAAAGACACAAGCTCAAAATTAAAGGCTCCCGATGTAAAAATCTTTGAAAGTTTTCTAAACGGATCGGGTGAAAATGAGGTAGCTACTACAATGGCCATGGTTCAAATTTTAGGCAAACTGATGAAGGATGAAAATTTAGGAAAATTGATAGTACCGATTATTCCCGATGAATCCCGAACCTTTGGAATGGAATCCCTATTTAGACAAGCCGGAATATATGCTCCGCACGGGCAAAAATATGATCCGGTAGATGAAGAAAGTTTGCTCTATTATAAAGAAGCCAAAAATGGCGCTATAATGGAAGAAGGGATTACCGAATCTGGCTGTATGGCCGAATTTATTGCGGCAGGAACTACTTACTTAACTCATGGTATCAATACCATTCCGTTTTATTTTTACTATTCCATGTTTGGTTTTCAAAGAACCGGCGATTTAATGTGGGCTGCAGCAGATGCAGGTGCAAAAGGCTTCCTTATGGGCGGTATTTCAGGGAGAACCAGTATTCCGGGAGAAGGTTTACAACACCAGGATGGCCAAAGTCATTTATACGCGCTGGCATTTCCTAATTTAAAAGCCTACGATCCGGCTTTTGCTTACGAACTGGCCGTTATTGTAGAAGAAGGAATTAAGGCAATGTATATAGAGAACAAAGACCTGTTTTATTATATCACCATAGGTAATGATACTTATCCTATGCCCGAAATGCCTGAAAATGTGGATCGGGAAGCTATCTTGAACGGACTTTATAAATTTAGGAAGTCCAAAACGCGTAAAAAGAAAAAGAAGGCGCATTTATTTGGTAGTGGTGCGATTATGAAAGAGGTGCTGGAAGCTGCAGAAATCCTGGAAGAAAAATTTGATGTTGGTGCAGATATCTGGAGTATTACGAGTTATAAAAATCTGTACGATAATGCTATTGATACCGAACGTAGCAACCGTCTAAAAGGACAGGTGAATAAGGAACAAAATTATATAGAACAACAACTTCAGGATGAAAAAGGAACCTTTGTAGCTGCTTCAGATTATGTAAAAGCTCTTCCGGAAAGCCTTGCATCTTATTTCCCCGACGAACTTATTAGTCTGGGAGCCGATGGTTTTGGTAGAAGTGATAATAGGGAAGCATTGCGTGGTTTCTTTGAGATCGATGCTCCGCATATTGCTTATGCTGCCTTATATGGCCTGGCTAAACAGGAGCAAATTAGTATGGAAGAATTGAAAAAAGCAGCTAAAAAACTGAAAATAGATCCACAAAAGACTAATCCACGAACGGCTTAAAAAAATAATTATGGCAAAAGAAATAAAAGTTCCGCAAATATCAGAAGGCGTAGATACCGCTGTGATTTCTGAGATCCTGGTTTCTAAGGGAGATAAAATTGAAGAAGATCAGTCGATGATTTCAGTAGAAACAGATAAAGCTACGGCCGAAATTCCAGCTACTGCAGGAGGAACAATTAAGGAGATAAAAGTTAGTGAAGGTGATGAGGTTAGCGTTGGCGATGTGATTATTATCCTGGAAGATAATGGTGACGATTCAGAAGAAAAAGAGGAGGACGAATCAGATAAAGAAGAAGAGACTTCAGAAGACAATAAAGAAGAAGCTGAAAAAGAGCAAGAAGAACCGGATTCTGACGAAAAAGAAAAAGACGAATCCAAATCTGCTAAGAAAGAAGAAGAGCAGAAAGAGGATAAGGAGGAGGATGAAGATGAAGATGACGAAGAAGATGCTGCCGAAGAAGATGATGAGAAAAAGAAAAGCAAAGGAAGCGAGGCTAAAAAAGATAAAGATACCGATGAAGACTCTTCTAAAGAAGTCTATGCTTCTCCGGGAGTAAGAAGATTGGCTCGTGAACTTGGAGTGAACTTAGAGGAAATTAGTGGCAGTGGTGAAAGTGGAAGGATCACTGAAAAAGACGTTAAAGAATATAAGGAAGGCGGTAGTAAAAAGAGCAGTTCTGGTCAGGCTAAATTACCCGATTTTAGTAAATGGGGCGCAGTAGAAAATAAACCACTCAATAATATTAAAAAAACCACGGCCAAAAACGTGCTGGCCTCATGGCAATCTATCCCGCATGTATTTCAGTTTGGAGAAGCCGATATTTCTGGAGTTGAAACTTATATAGAAGATCATAAAGAGAAGGTTGAAGAGGCTGGTGGTAAACTCACGCTTACGGCCATACTTACCAAGATCGTTGCCACAGCTTTGCATAAATTTCCAACATTTAATGCAAGTATAGATATGGATAAGGAAGAAATGATCCTTAAAAAATATGTAAATATCAATATTGCGGTTGCTACAGAAGACGGCCTTTTAGTTCCTGTGATAAAGAATGCAGATCAAAAAAGTATCAAGGATCTATCGGTAGAAATTTCGGAAATAGCAGAGAAAGCACGGGAACAAAAATTATCTAAAGAAGATATGGAAGGAGGCAATTTTTCTATCTCAAACCTTGGCGGTATTGGTGGTACTAATTTTACGCCAATAGTCTATCATCCACAGGTGGCGATCCTGGGTATTTCGCGGGCAACTACCAAACCGGTTTATATAGACGGTAAGTTTGAACCTCGCAGTATACTTCCGCTCAGCTTATCTTATGATCATCGCTTAATAGATGGCGCCGATGGAGCTGGTTTTATGAACTGGTTAGTAAAAGCACTGGAAGATCCATATGAAGCGCTATTGGGCTAATCTTAAATCTTAGAAACAATGGCAAAAGAAGATAGAAAAGAACTTGTGATTATTGGTGCCGGTCCCGGAGGTTATGCGGCAGCTTTTCACGCAGCAGATCTTGGAATAAAAGTTACGCTAATTGATCCGGAAGTTAATCCCGGAGGAGTTTGTCTTTACCAAGGTTGTATTCCTTCCAAAGCGCTTTTGCACCTGGCAAAAACTAAAGAAGAGGCCATGCACGCCTCAAAATGGGGGATAAAATTTGAAGAGCCTAAAATAGACATCAAAAAGGTGGCAGGCTGGAAAGAAAAGGTTGTAAAAAAACTTACAGAAGGCCTTGGGCAATTAAGTGAAGCCAGAGATATCGAATACATCCAGGGAAAGGCCAAATTTACCGGTGAGTATAAGCTGGAAGTGACCAATAATAAAGGAAAAACATCGGATTTAAGTTTTGAAAAAGTGATAATTGCCACCGGTTCCTCTGCGGTAGGCCTACCCGATCTCGAGATAGATCACGATAAAATTTGGGACGCTACCGATGCCCTGGAACTTAAGGAAATACCCAAGAAATTGTTAGTCGTTGGTGGCGGTTACATAGGCCTGGAGCTTGGAAGCGTTTATGCCGCTTTAGGAACAAAAGTTTCTATAGCCGAAATGACACCAGGATTTTTACCCGGAACAGATCGGGACCTGGTTAAGGTTTTTGAGAAAAATGAGCCCTTTAAAGATGTTTTTTTCGAAACTAAAGTAGAAGAAGTGAAGATTACCAAAAAAGGGGTGAAGGTTTCCTTAAAAGGAAAGAAAGAGGAACAGAACAAAAAGTTTGATCGTGTTCTGGTAGCTGTTGGGAGAAAACCAAACACACAGAATCTGGGACTGAAAAAACTCGGAATTTCGGCCAACGAAAAAGGCTTCCTGGAAGTAGATAATAAGCGCCGAACCAAATTGGAGCATGTTTTTGCGATAGGAGATATTACCGGGGAACCTATGTTGGCCCACAAAGCAAGTCATGAAGGCAGAATCACTGCAGAAGTTATCGCAGGGAAAAAAGGAGCCGCTTACGATCCTAAGGTTATTCCCGCCATTGTGTTTACTAATCCTGAGTTGGCCTGGTGTGGTCTCACTGAAGAAGAGGCAAAAGAAAAAGATAAAAACGTGAAAGTTGTAAAATTCCCCTGGTCAGCTTCGGGAAGAGCTATTTCCATAGGGGAAAATACAGGCCTGACTAAACTTTTAATAGATAAAGAGACCGAAGTAATTCTGGGAGGTGCAGTAGCCGGAAAAAATGCCGGGAGTTTGATTCCGGAGATTGCTTTGGCTATCGAAATGGGCAGTACAGCCAGTGATTTATCGCTAACTATTCATCCGCATCCTACTCTTTCTGAAACTATAATGGAAAGCGCCGAGCTTTTTTACGGTGGGGCCACGCATTATAAAAAAGCTTAATTATTTGAATGATAAAAATTTTAAAGCAACTATTACTTCGGGAGTGAACTGGATCTAAAAGGAATTACTACCGATTAAAGATTAAACTTATCGGCATTAGCCTTTTCTGTTTTCTTGTAAGAAAAGATCAAATTATAAGAAACGGTACTCACCCAAATCACAATTAAAGTCGTAACCAGGCGCTCGTAGGCACCGTCTATATAATCTGGTATTAAAGGTAAAAGAGGGGCGAGAACAATCCACAATCCTGCAACCCAAAAAGAGAACTTTTTCAGGTAGGGTTTTAGCATTTTTAAACTGAAACTTGTTAAGAGAACAACTGCAGGGAAAAGAAGTGCCAGGGCATAAACGAGTTTGCGATGTATTTTATGGCCAGGTCTTCCGGCATATTGGTTATGCTCGGCAATCATTATGAAGTCTACGCCTATAAGAATAAGTATAATAAGACCTATAATCCATTTTGTTCCAGAACTTTTCCAGGTATAAAGTCCTACGGCGAGAGCAAAAAAACCAACTGCCAATATATCGATACCCAGGTCCTGAATCCACCCATATTTCCCTATAGCCAACATGCTAATAGTATCACTTATGGGGTCATGAGCTTCGTGTAATGCAATTCCGATGAGGTCAGCCGCCAGAACCGCAATGCAACTTAAAATACCAATAATTCCGGTTGCTTTGTATATGATTTTTTTACTCAAAAGGAGGATTTTTATATCGTTAGTTAGACAGTGCTTACATAGGGTTAGGGGTAAAGTTAACTAATTCCTTTAAATAGAAAATTGCCACTCGAATGATTTTATAAAATTATTCGAATGGTAATTAAAGAGCTAATCTTTAATTTCCTCGAAATACATAAAAGCTTATTTTTGTAAATTCTTACACAAACAAAAGTAGAATTTATGAAAAGTAGATTAATATTAAGCTTTATATGTCTGGCTGTTTTTGGAATTGCTCAGGCACAAAGCCTGGAATCTCCAAACGGAGATCTGGAGATGAATTTCTCCCTTCAGGAAGATGGTACTCCGGTTTACAGCCTGGATTTTGAAGGAGAGACAGTTATAGAAAAAAGTAAGCTTGGATTAGAGTTAAAAGAAGGGCAGCCTCTTACCTCTAATTTTAGCATAGAAAATACCGAAAAATCTTCTTTTGATGAAACCTGGACACCGGTTTGGGGTGAGGAAAGTGAGATTAGAAATCGCTATAATGAACTTGTAATTCATCTAGATCAGGAAGATACAGAGCGCAAAATGGTGATTCGTTTTCGTTTATTCAATGACGGACTCGGATTTAGATATGAATTTCCTCAGGAATCCAAGCTTGGGCATTTCGTAATTTCAGATGAAAAAACTGAATTTGCCATGACCGGAGATCACACCGCTTTTTGGATTGCGGGCGATTACGACACCCAGGAATACGATTATACAGAAAGTAAACTTTCTGAAATAAGGGGCTTGATGGCAGAGGCGGTAACAGCTAATGTTTCCCAAAAATCATTCTCACCAACAGGAGTACAAACTTCTTTGATGCTTAAAACCGACGACGGCCTTTACATTAACTTACACGAAGCCGCTTTGTTGGATTACCCTGCGATGCACTTAAATCTAGATGACGAAACAATGGTTTTTGAGTCCTGGTTAACGCCAGATGTAAATGGTGATAAGGCATATATGATCGCTCCGGGAAAAACTCCCTGGAGAACCATAATTGTAAGTGATGAAGCTAAAGATATTCTTTCTTCAAGAATCACTTATAACCTAAATGAACCCAGTAAGATCGAAGATACCTCATGGATTAAACCAATGAAGTATATGGGCGTTTGGTGGGAAATGATCACAGGAATGAGCTCCTGGGATTATACCGACGAATTTGCCGCGGTTAAACTAGGTGAAACCGATTTTGAAGCTGCTGAACCTAATGGCACCCACGCTGCAAATACCAAGAATGTAAAAAGATATATTGATTTTGCATCAGAACACGGCTTTGACGGATTACTGGTTGAGGGCTGGAATGTAGGCTGGGAAGATTGGTTTGGAAACTCTAAAGATTATGTCTTTGACTTTGTGACGCCATATCCAGATTTTGATGTTGAAGAAATTAGGGAATATGCCAAAAGTAAAAATGTAGAAATGATTATGCACCACGAAACTTCGGCTTCGGTTAGGAATTACGAAAGGCATTTGGATACAGCTTACCAGTTTATGAAAGCCAACAATTATAACGCGGTAAAATCTGGTTATGTAGGTGATATACTGCCACGAGGTGAAAATCATTACAGCCAGTGGATTGTAAATCATTATCAATATGCGCTTGAAAAAGCTGCGGAATATGAAATTATGATCAACGCGCACGAAGCTGTTAGACCAACCGGAATAGCCAGAACCTGGCCAAACCTTATTGCAAACGAATCGGCTCGTGGGACCGAATATCAAGCTTTTGGCGGAAGTAAGCCAAATCACGTTACCGTGCTGCCCTTTACGCGTTTAATTGGCGGACCAATGGATTATACTCCTGGAATTTTTGAAATGGATATTAGTAAATTAAATCCAGATAATAATTCTCACGTTAACAGTACCCTGGCCAACCAGTTGGCTTTATATGTAACGATGTATTCGCCGTTACAAATGGCAGCCGATTTGCCTAAGCATTACGAGCAGTTTATGGATGCATTTCAGTTTATAAAAGATGTTGCTATAGACTGGGAAAAAAGTGTTTACCTGGAAGCAGAGCCTGGAGACTATATTACTATCGCCCGAAAAGAAAAAGATGGAAATAATTGGTTTGTAGGCAATGTTAATGGTGTAACACCAAGAACTTCAGAAATTGAATTTGATTTTCTGGAAAAAGGAAAAACTTATGTCGCTACTGTATATGCCGATGCAGAAGATGCGCATTATAAAGATAATCCACAAGCATACAAAATCAAGAAATATAGAGTGAACAGTAAGTCTGAACTCACTCAAAAATCTGCACCCGGCGGTGGTTACGCGATAAGCATCATGGAAGCTGATAAAGAGGAAGTAAAAGATCTTGAAAAACTATAATTTGTAAATTGAAGATTTTAAAACTTCAGTCCAAAAACCCTCGTCTATTCGGCGGGGGTTTCTTCTTATATGGTATTT
>DATFJA010000284.1:0-2800 GCA_035269545.1 Salegentibacter sp. | reverse complement strand
GGTCCAATACCCTTAAGGGTAGAACCAATTTTAGCCTTTCCTTTGGAAGCTTCAGAAGCTGCATCTAAAAGCCTGTGTGTAGGCAGTATTAAATGTGCTTTTCGGGAAATAAGCAATTTAGATTTATAATCTACATTGTTTTTACTAAGGTTGTCCAGTTCCTTTTTAAAAATCACAGGGTCTATCACTACACCATTACCTACAAGGTTTATAGTGTCGTCGTGAAAAATTCCGGAAGGAATGGTGTGAAGTACGTGTTTTTGTCCGTCAAATTCGAGGGTGTGACCCGCGTTTGGTCCGCCCTGAAATCTCGCAATAATATCGTATTTTGAGGTGAACACATCAACAATTTTTCCTTTGCCTTCGTCACCCCATTGGAGACCGAGTAGTAAATCTACCGCCATTGAAATCTTAAGTTAATTGGTTGTTTTTTTATTGCCGTAAAAATATAAAGAATGTTTGGTAATTTCTATGTCAAACACTTCTTCAATTGTTTTTTTAATTGACTGAATACGTGGATCACAGAATTCTATAACTTCGCCGGTATCAGTTAAAATAACGTGATCGTGCTGCCGGTCAAAATATGATTTTTCATATTGAGCCTGGTTTTGGCCAAACTGATGTTTTCTCACGAGTCCACATTCCAGTAGTAATTCTATGGTATTATAGAGGGTTGCACGACTTACCCGGTATTTTTTGTTTTTCATTTTGATATAAAGTGATTCAATATCAAAATGATCGTCGTTATTATATATTTCCTGAAGTATTGCAAAACGTTCCGGGGTTTTTCTATGCCCTTTTTCTTCCAGATATTTGGTGAAAACGTTTTTAACTACTGCCTGATCGTTTTTATTTACAACTTTTTTGCTCATAGTTCTTTGTACCTTACAAAGGTATACGATTATTCACGGCTAACCTTATCGATGCCGTTAATTTTTTTGAGTCGGGTTATGATTTTCGTGAGGATTGCATTGTTCTTCACCTTAAGCGTTATTTGTCCACTAAAAACCCCATCTACACTTTCAAAACTAACTTTTTTCATGTTTACGTTTAGGTTGCTGGAAATCTCCTTAGTAATCTCGCTTACCAAACCTAAGTTATCAATTCCGGTTAGCTTTATTATAGCTTTAAAATCTTGTTGGGAAGAATCAATCCATTTTGCCGGAATAATTCTATATGCATAATTGCTTTGAAGTTGAAGTGCATTCGGGCAGTTTTTCTTATGGACTTTAATCCCTTCATTTACCGTAACAAATCCAAAAACCTGGTCACCCGGGATAGGGTTACAGCAATTGGCAAGTTTATATTCTAAAGTTTCGTCTTCATCCCTTCCAAAAACAAGCTGGTCGTATTTAGAAGTAATTTCATCCTTATTGAGATCTTCTGCTATAACAGGTTTGGTGATCTTCCGCTTAATATAACTTACCAGTGCATTACTTCTCGAAGAAGCAAATTCCTTCAATTTCTGATTATCAATTTTACCAATTCCAACGCGATAAAATAAATCCAGGCTGGTTTTTAGGTTAAAATGAACCACCAGCTCATTAATTACCTTTTCATTAAACGGAATTTTTTGCGCTCTAAGTTTCCTGGTTAAAATCGCCTTGCCTTCCTCGGCTATTTCACGTTTTTCATCTCTTAAAGAAGATTTTATTTTGGCCCGTGCCCTGGCGGTAGTGGCGTAATCCAGCCAGTTTACATTTGGCTGAGCGTTTTCTGAGGTTATTATTTCAACCTGGTCTCCGCTTTTTAATTCGTGACTTAAAGGAACCAGTTTATTGTTTACGCGGGCACCACGGGTTTTTAAACCAATTTCGGTATGAATACTAAAAGCAAAATCTAAAGGTGTAGAACCTTTTGGTAAAGATTTTAGATCACCCTGTGGCGTAAATATAAAGATCTCTTTTGAGTAGAGGTTTAGCTTAAACTGTTCGACAAAATCTACCGCATTCACGTCAGGATTTTCAAGTGCTTCCTGAAGCCTGTTTAACCACTCTTCAATTCCGCGTTCTTCCTGGGCATCGCCTTGTTTATATTTATAATGTGCTGCGTAGCCTTTTTCAGCAATCTCATTCATTCGCTGACTTCTAATTTGTACTTCTACCCAACGGCCCTTTGGCCCCATTACGGTAATATGCAAGGCTTCATATCCTGTAGATTTAGGCGAAGAGATCCAATCCCGGAGCCTGGTGGGGTTTGGTCTAAAATGGTCTGTAACGATGGAATATATTTTCCAGGCAAGGAATTTTTCGTTCGCCTGTTCGCCTTTATAAATAATCCGAATAGCAAATTTGTCGTAAACTTCATCAAAACTCACATTTTGAGCTTTCATCTTCCGATTTATGGAATAGATAGATTTAGGCCTTCCCTTTATATCGTATTGTAGTTCTTCCTTATTAAGGGAATCTTCAATGATCCGCGAAAATTCTTTAATGTAAGCATCCTGCTCCTCTTTACTTTCCTTTATTTTTGTATGAATTTCGTGATATATCTCTGGTTCGGTATATTTTAGACCAAGATCCTCAAGTTCGGATTTAATATTATAAAGTCCAATCCTATGGGCCAGGGGCGCATAAATATAAAGAGTTTCAGAAGCGATCTTTTCCTGCTTATCACGGCGCATTGCATCCATAGTTTGCATATTGTGCAACCTATCTGCAATCTTGATGATGATTACCCGAATATCATCATTCAGAGTAAGCAGCATTTTTCGGAAGTTTTCGGCTTGCAGCGAAACATCCTTATCTTTCTTTAAGCTGGAGATTTTTGTAAGTCCGTCAACGATGGTCGCCACGGTTTT
>DATFJA010000283.1:0-3118 GCA_035269545.1 Salegentibacter sp. | reverse complement strand
ACAAAAGCTTATTTGCAAAGTTCACCGGAATAAGCGTGCTTTTAATAAATCTAAGTCTCGTGATCGCTGTTTTTTTAGTCTTTTTTCAAGTCCTGCCCTACCAGCCCATTTTGATCATTTTTTTAGTAAAATTTAATCTTGATTTTATGCTAATCTACAGCTCTACTAAATTTTTTCAGCGAGAAACAGTATTACGAAGTTATTTTTGGAGCAGTATCTTTTATCCTTTCTTTAGCACTTATGTAGCAGTGAAATCCCTATTTTCGGACTTTTCCTGGAAAGGAAGACAATTTAAAAACTAAAGATGAATTATTATATTTTAGATTATACCACCTCTGAAAATTACCTGGAGGAAAGAGGAAAATACCGAAAAGAACATTTGAATCACGCCACCGAATATTTTAATGAAGGTTATCTTATACTTGGCGGTGTCATAGACTCGGCAAACGAAGCAGTATTGGTTTTTAAGGCAGACAGTAAGGAAATCGCGGAAGCTTTTGCACAAAATGATCCGTACGTGAAAAACGGACTTATTAAAAGCTGGTCGGTAAAAAAATGGAATGTGGTGATCGGGAATTAAATTGATACTGAAAGAAGATCTTCACCTAATTCGTGAATCGCTTTTTCTATTCTTCTTGCTCTTTCTTCTGAAGCATTTGCTTTTCCACTGGCATATTGCCTCATGAGCGAAGGATTTATACCGGATTTTTCGGCGATAGCAGAAATTTTTATTGGAAGAAGTTTGAAAAATGAAGCTATATCCAGCCTATATTCAAATTCAGTTAAACCTTTAATTTCATCTAACCATTCTTCATTAAGATCATCTGCTACTTCTATATAATCCTTAAACGCAACTTTGAGATTTTGTTTTAATTCATCTAATGAATTTCCAAAAGCACTTACTCCGCCTGGGAGATTTTGAGTGCTTCCCCAATAAGTCCCGTCCTCTGCCTTTTCAACATATACATTAATCTTTTTCATTATAATTTATTTAATTCCAGCTTGTTTTAAAATTGAATTTACCGTTCCCTTAGGAAGGTCTTTTTTAGGATGCGGAATGGTGACTATTCCTCTCTTTTCTGGATGTTTAAAATGATGGTGACTTCCTTTTGTTCTTACGAGGTACCAACCATGCTTTTTTATCACTTTAATTATGGAAACCGAATTCACATTTTAAATTTATAACAAAAATGTTATATAACAAAACTGTTACATTACGAATTATTACTCAGCTTTAATAACGATAGGCATTTTAAAAACGGAAGAAACCGGTACGCCGCGCTTACTAGCCGGGTATATTTTAGGAAGAGAATCTATACTCTGGTCTAACCACATTCGCAGTTCTGGCAGTTGCTTATTTAAGGTGGAATCTATTTTAACCGAATCTATCTCTGGACGGCCCGCACTATTTATTTCCAAATAAAGATAAAGCGTATCGTCTATAGATTCCGTAACTACAGGCTGCTGTTTAGAAAGGTAAGCGTAGATATTTTCAGCGACTTCCCGCTCAAAACATTCCCGGGCCGCAAGTAGTTCGGTTTCGTCCTGGCAGTTTTCAAAAGCCGGATATTCGTCTACTTCTTTCCAATTAAGGGTTTGGGATTCCAGCTCCAGCACTTCTTCTGAAGAAATCTTCTTGGTCTCAAAATTACAGGAGGAAATTAGTAAAAGAGCAATTACAAATAAACCACGCCGAAACAAGATTAATAGACAATTATTGAAGAAATAAGACTTAAATCTCGAGATGGGTTTCAGAGCATTTAAATCTCGATTATCGAGTAAAGCTTTTTTCATTGGCAAACGCGCTTGGACTTTAAGCAAAAGTAAGGAAAATTAGGAGAAAGCTTAGTGAAAACTGGAAGCTAATCTTCTATTACATCCGGTTTTAAAACCTTCTCTCTAACCGTGATCTAATATTTAGAATATCAAATTTCTCCTACTAGAGAATCAATATTAATTTTCTGCTAAGTGTATTTTTTTTCTTAAATCGCTAATCCTTGTTTTTGCTCTATAAAGCATCCCGTCGTTTCCTATACTCTCATATTTATCAAAGTACATCTGGTAATAGCCTATTACGGTTTCATCATCTGCCATATAGTTATCTGCGGCTACGGCACGCTCATATAAAGCTCTTTCGTGATCGGGATTTTCTTCCAGAGCTTTATTAAAGTATTCCAGTGCATCTTTATATTTTTCCATCATCTTGTAAGTAAGGGCCAGACTAAAAAACTCGTCATCTACCGGCTGCTTTTTAATAAGAATTGACATTAATAAATGGGTCTCAGACTTATCTAAATCCCCGAGTAAAGCATAGAGTTTTCCGAGCGTGTAATGCGTAGCCGAATTTCGGTCTTCAAAATTCAAGGCCTCTTTGTACATCGCTATAGCTTTTTTATAAGCTCGAAGTCTGTAATAAGCAAAACCAAGTTTATTATAGATGAACTCCGTATCCTCTCCCAGTTCAATCAATTTTTCGTAATGTGGAATTGCCTCCTCATAAAGTTTTAAGGAAGAGTAGGTTTGCGCAAGGATAGAAAGCAAGGAAGGATTATTTGCATTGGCCCGAAGCCCCTGTTTACTGTAGTACTCTGCCATGGTATACTGGCGATTCTTTAATTTATCTTTTGCCAGTTTATATAGCGCTCCCTGGTGCGTGCTATCCAGGATTACTGTCTGCATAAAATAGGCGGTTGCCAAACTGTCCTTTAGTTTCTCTTTAATTAAACCCTGCTGAAATTTAAAATTGGCATTTTCAGGATATTTTTCAGATAAACTATTAAAAAGGCTGTCTGCCTTTTCCAGTTTTCCGGTTTTCACCAATAACTCTCCATAATTTATAGCGGTTAAAACCCGATTCGGATTTCCAGCTAATACTTTTTTATAGTTTTCCAGGGCGATTTCCGGTTGCCTGTTGGCCGCATAGTTTTTAGCGAGTTTTAAGTAGGTTTTCTCCGTTTGAGGAGTTATTTCCTGAAGTTTATTTATTGCCTCAGCATATTCTCCCACAGCATACAAACTGTCTGAAACAGCCAAAGCCGAAGTTTGAGCTTCGGCTTTAAAGGCTAAGATTAATATAATTATGAAACTAACTCTATTCACTGCTACCTATTTGAAATAC
>DATFJA010000282.1:0-26961 GCA_035269545.1 Salegentibacter sp. | reverse complement strand
AATCAATGGAATATTGATGCTGCGAATGAGATGATGGTCTATGATGAGGAAATAAGCGCTAATAACTTTAGGTTGACTCGGAATAACCAGGAAATGATATTGAGCGACGAACTTTCATATTCAGATAAGAACCATATTGGTTTACAATTCGATAATTTCAATTTGGGAGTGCTTCTTAATTATCTAAATTCTGAAGAAAAACTTGCTAACGGTCAATTAAACGGACACCTGGTTTTTGAAGACCCAATGCAGAAACTTGGAGTTTTGGCGGGGCTGGAAATAAATCAGTTAAGCGTTTTGGAGGTAGATTTAGGTAAACTAACCTTGAATTCTACCCCAAAAGCTGACTTTCTGTATAATGTAGGCCTGGCCATAAAAGGGGACAATGTAGATCTAGACATGAATGGTGATATCCAGGCTTTGGATACTACAACTGTAGTAGATATGAAGATGGATATCAATAAGATTGCCATGAGCACCCTTGAAGGATTTTCTATGGGAGCAATCACCAATGGTGAAGGCAGTCTTTCAGGTAATTTTGATCTAGGTGGTAGTTTTGCAGATCCTGAGTATAATGGCCAGCTTAAATTTGATCAGGCAACAATTAGAGTAGGCATGCTAAATGCCCCTTTCACATTTCCCTCAGAAACATTAGAATTTGACAATAAGGGAGTTTATTTTGATGAGTTTGAAGTGGAGGATAAGGATTCAAATTCGTTTGTAATCAATGGAGAAGTCCTAATTGATAACCTCCTTAACCCAGAATTCGATCTTGATCTAAGAGCGAGAAATTTTCAGGTGCTTAATTCTACAAAAGAAGATAATGAGTTGTTTTACGGAACAGCCACTTTCGATGCAGATGCTACTTTAACCGGCGATCTCAATGTGCCAAATTTAGATATGGAGATTACCATAGGTTCTAATACTGACTTTACCTACGTAATACCGGCAGCAGAAGTAGCGATGCAACAACGGGATGGGATTGTGATTTTTACAAACCGGGAAGATCCAGATGACATTTTAACTGGAGATCAGGAGGAAGAATCGGCTACCCTAACAGGTTATGATATAGACGCACGCATTAATATTAATGAGGAAGCAGCATTTAATATTATAATAGATGAGCAAACCGGAGACAATTTTAGAGTTAAAGGAAAAGGAGAATTAGACTTCAATATTTCCCCCAATGGAAGAATGACATTGGCAGGAAGATATATTATGAGCGGCGGGCATTACGAGATGAGTTTATATAGCCTGGTAAAAAGAAGGTTTGAAATAGCCGAAGGTAGCCAGGTCACATGGGCGGGAGATCCTTTTGATGCTTCTTTAGACGTAAGCGCTATATACCGCGTAGAAACATCCCCTTCATCGCTTATGGCTGCCAGGGGTGGTGGCGACCAATTTAGGCGAGAATTACCATTTTTAGTCTATTTGAATGTAGATGGCGAATTAATGCAACCAAATTTATCTTTTGGTTTGCAGATGCCTGAAGATGAAAGAGGTGCTGTAGGTGGCGAGGTTTATGGTCGTTTACAACAATTAAATACACAAGAGGCTGAATTGAACAAGCAGGTGTTTTCCTTATTGGTGCTTAACCGTTTTTACCCATCTTCTAATAATGCAGGAGATAGTGGTGGAAATCTATCAATTGCTCGTGACAATTTAAGTCAAGCTTTAGCCGATCAATTAAACGTGTTTTCGGAAAAATTACTTGGTGACACAGGCGTAGAACTTAATTTTGGCGTAGACAGCTATAGCGATTACGAAGGAAGTCAACGTACCGAGGTAGATATTGAAGCTCAAAAAACTTTATTAGACGATCGCTTAATTGTTAGTGTAGGTAGCGAAGTTGGCGTGCAAGGTGGTAATAGACCGGGCGAAGAAGCCAGTCCTCTAATAGGCAATGTAAGTATTGAATATTTACTTACAGAAAATGGTAGATTTAGGCTTAAAGGTTTCAGGAGAAATGAATTTGAGAATGTCATAGACGGTCAGTTAATTATTAGTGGAATCGCCTTTATTTTCACCAGGGAATTCAACGAATTTGAAGAATTATGGGATAATTTCTTTATGAAGGAGGAAGAGACTGAAGAAGAAGAAAATGCAAACGAAAATAACGAGGAAGAAAACTAGTCAATGAAAATTTATTTAAGATATACAGCACTTGTTTGCGTTATAGGTTTAATATTTCAGGCTTGTAATGTCAAGAAATTTGTTCCGGATGGGGAACTACTTTACACCGGGGCTAAAATTTCGATGGAAAGTGATTCTACAATAAAAAAGCGTTCCCAACTAAAAGCCGAGCTGGAATCTGTTTTAAGCCCAGAACCTAACAGTTCTTTTTTAGGGATGCAACCAGGATTATATTTTCATTATAAGGCCCAGCGTGATAACCCAGGCTTTATCAATAAATTTTTAAATAAAAAAATAGGGAAGGAGCCGGTTTATGCTAGTGATGTAAATCCTGCAAGAATCGAAGACCTGCTAAAGAACAGGCTCGAAAATCGAGGTTTCTTTTACAGTAATGTGGTCTCTACGGTTAACAGAAAAGAAGAAAAAAAGAGGATGAGTGTGGCTTATTCCATAGATGTTCCCACTCCCTATACATTAGAAAAGTATAAGTTAGATTCAGATAGTCTCAAAATTTATAAGGAAATAAGCAATAGTATAGAAAATTCACCTCTGGAAGACGGCATGCGGTTCGATCTTTCCACATTAAAATTGGAGAGAGAACGTATAGATAGAAACTTAAAGTCGCAAGGATATTACAACTTTAATTCTGGATTTCTAATTTTTGAAGCAGATACTAATCAGTATGAACAAAAGAAATTTGATCTTTTTTTGAGGCTTAAAAAAGATGTTCCTCGCGGTAGTATTATTCCATATAAAATTCATAGTGTTAATATTTATCCTAGATATGATGTAGGAACCGATAGTGCTACTGCAAAAACACGTTATGACGGAAAGAACTTTTTTCAGAAAGAACTTTTCTTTAAACCCAAACGATTAGATCCATATATACTTCTTGAAGAAGGTCAACTTTACGACCCTGAAACTTCACGAAATACCGCCAGAAGACTTGGAAATATAGGAGCTTATAAATTTGTAAATATAAATTACAGGGAAATTGATAGCCTTTCTACCGACAGCCTGGGAATACTGGAAACTAATATTTATTTGTCTCCCCTGAAAAAACGTTCCTTACAGGCAGAAATTCGGGCGGTCACAAAATCAAACGGATTCACGGGGCCAAGTTTGGCTTTAGGTTACACAAACAGGAATCTTTTTAAAGGCGGTGAAATTCTAAATATCACCGGTGACTTTGGCTACGAATTTCAGGTTGGCGGCGGCACCCAGGCAGGTTTAAACAGTATTCAGCTAGGACTTGAAGGTGATCTAATTTTTCCCAGGATGTTATTTCCTGTTAAACTTGACGAAGATTACTTTTCTTATTCCATTCCTAAAACAAAAGCTAGTTTAGGTTTCGATTATCTTAGCCGTAGCGAATTATTTACGTTAGGCTCGGTATCGGCTAGATTCGGTTATCTCTGGAATGCCAATCGCTACGTTACCCACGAGTTGAACCCGGTTTCTGTAAATTATGTAAACCTGGGACAAACCAGTGATGAATTTCAAGATATCCTTGATGAAAATCCGTTTTTACAGAATAGTTTCAACCAGGAGTTTATTTCGGGTTTAACCTATTCTTTTATTTATAACGGACTTATAGATGAAAATAAAACGCATCAGTTCTTCTTAAATTCAACCTTAGATATTGCCGGAAATTTAGTCGATGTTATTAGCGGAAATGGCGAAGAAGAGCCGCAAACGTTTTTAGGCCTTAGATATGCGCAATATGCGAAAGTAGATGTAGATTTTAGGTACCATTTAAAAACAGGAAGAGATTCTAAAATAGCTTCAAGATTATTCGCCGGTTATGGTTTGCCTTATGGAAATTCCGACGTTTTACCATTTACCAAACAATATTTTGCAGGTGGGCCTTACAGCGTTAGGGCTTTTAATATTCGCTCTTTAGGTCCCGGTACCTATAATCCTCCGAACGATGATGGTGCTTTTTTCGACCAGGCCGGTAATATAAGATTAGAAGCAAATGTAGAATATCGTTTTCCTCTTTTTCCATATTTATACGGCGCTGTTTTTGCAGATGCAGGTAACGTTTGGTATACAGGAGAAAACAGTACGCTGGAAGGTGGGGAATTCAGTAAAAATTTTATGAACGAATTAGGTATTGGTACCGGGTTTGGCTTAAGGGTAGATATTCAAAGTTTTGTTATTCGTGTTGATCTTGCTGCTCCCTTGCATGATCCTGCCTTACCTGAAGGTGAACGCTGGGAATTTGATTATGCAAATCCTGTGTTGAATTTTGCCATTGGTTACCCATTTTAATTTTTACTAAAGATGCACCAGGAAATTCTAAAACACGTTACTTCAAAAATTGAACTCTCAGAAGAAGAGCAACGAGAATTTGTAGGAATTCTTACTGAAAAGAATATTTCCAAAAAGGAAATTCTTATAGCACCCGGGCAGGTAGTAGATTGCGAATATTACGTGGTAAAGGGATGTTTAAAGGCTTATTATCTAGACAAAAATGGTAATAAGCATATTATTCAGTTTGCTTTAGAAGACTGGTGGATCAGTGATTTTGAAGCTTTCTTCGGAAATTATCCTGCACAATTATATGTTGAAGCCATAGAAGATTCTGTACTCTTGGGAATTCACCGTGATACCCTTGAAACCTTATATACACGTATTCCGAAATTTGAACGGTTTTTCAGAATAAAAACTACAAATGCCTTCGTGGCTTTAAGAAGTAGAATTCTTTCCTCACTTCAAAAAAATAATAAAGAACGCTATATCGAATTTTGCCAGAAGTATCCCGAAATTGAGAATCGTGTACCTAATTATCATATAGCAAATTACCTGGGAATAAAACCTGAGAGCTTGAGCCGACTAAGAAAAGAGCTCTTTTAGTTTAATGAACTCTATTCGATCTAAGAAAAATCGCGTTAGTTTAATTGTCCCGAATTCTGCAAACTGAAAAAATTTTATATTTAGAACAGGTCTTTAAACTATAAGGCTTAGCTGTAACTCACCTTAACATTTCTTAACAGCTACTGCTAACATACATCAACAAGTTTCTCTCTGCTTTAAATTAATTTAGCCGTGAAAAAATTGCTAAGAAAAAGATTAATAAAATTAATTTTATAAAACTATGAGTAAAGAACAACATTTATTAAAATCATATAATTTAAACGGATTAGAACTTCCAAATAGAGTAGTAATGGCACCCATGACCAGGAGTAGGGCTAATAATGCTAAAAATACGCCTATTGAAGGTTTGCACGATGTTTATTATACTCAAAGAGCAACAGCAGGTCTCATAATTACTGAAGGTTCACAGGTATCGAAAGAAGCTGTAGGGTATGTAAATACAGCAGGTATTTATAATAAAGAACAAGTGGAGGGATGGAAAATGGTTAATAAAAGTGTGCACGAAGCTAATGGCCGAATTTTTATTCAGCTTTGGCACGTAGGTAGAATGTCTCATCCAGATTTCCATAATGGAGATTTACCATTATCTGCTTCGGCAATCAATCCTGAGTCGCAATCCTACACTCCAGAAGGATTTAAGGATACGGTTACTCCAAAGGAAATGAGTATTGAAGATATAAAAAGAACCATTCAGGATTTTAAAAATGCTGCTAAGAATGCCATGGATGCAGATTTTGACGGGATAGAAATTCATTCTTCAAATGGGTATTTATTCCACCAGTTCTTTAATGCAACTTCTAATAAAAGAAAAGATGAATACGGCGGAAGTATAGAAAACCGTGCAAAAATTCTTTTTGAAACTATAGATGCGATCAAAGAAGTAATGCCGGAAAACAAAATTGGTTTAAGACTGAATCCTTCGCTTCACGGTCTTTTTGGTATGACGATGGATGAGGAAACCATTCCAACTTTCGATTATATTATCAAGAAGCTGAACGAATATGATCTTGCCTATTTACATTTATCGGAGCCTTTTAACGATGTTTCTGAAGTACCATACGCGGTAACAGAAATAGCTAAAAGGTACCGTCCAATGTATAACGGAACTTTGATGATCAATGCCGGCTTTGACCAGGAATCTGGAAATAAAGTTATTGAAGAAGGCAACGCTGATCTGGTGGCATATGGGAAACCTTATATTTCGAATCCTGATTTGGTGGAACGTTTTGCTGAAAATATTCCACTTTCAGATTGGGATACAGATACTTTTTACGTTCCCGGAGCAAAGGGCTATATAGATTATGAAGCCAAGGCTAAAAAGCAAGAGGCTTAAACTTCTGTCTAATTGCAATTATTTGATTATTGAAAAGGTTGTTTGGAATTAAGTTAATTCGTCATTCTGAATTTATTTCAGAATCTAATATTTTGATAGTTAATCATATTAGACCCCCGATGAAAATCGGGGTAGGCTCTGAAACCAGTTCAGGGTGACGGCTAGAAAATCTCCAAACAACCTTTTTTTCTTAAAATGAGATCACATTCTTCCCTATGGATTTCCCTGATTCCTGAAGGCGGTGAACTTCTTTGAAAGTCTCTGGGTTCAGTCCGTTAAAAGTTTTATTAAGTGTTGATACAATGGTCTCTTCTTCCAGGAGCATTGAAATTCTTTCCAGGATTTCGTTTTGCTTATGCATATCTGGTGTTTGGAATTTTGCCCGGGTAAACATTAATTCCCAGTGAAAGGCCACACTTTTATTTTTTAGTTTGTTTAGATCTACGGGATTTTTAGTTTCCACGATTGAGCAAATATTTCCCTGAGGTTTTATGAGGTCTGCCATTGCATCCCAGTGCATATCGGTATCAGAAAAATTGAGAATATAATCCACCTGTTCATATCCTTTTGCCTTCATTTCTTCAACCAGGTTTTTATGATTTACAACCACATCGGCGCCCATATTTTTGCACCAGGATTCGGTTTCATTTCGAGAGGCGGTAGCGATCACATTTAAATTAGTGAGCTTCTTTAAAAGTTGAATTGCTATAGAGCCAACGCCACCGGCACCACCAAGAATAAGTATATCCTGTTTTTCACCTAAATTTTCTTTAATTTTTAAACGTTCAAAAATGCACTCCCAGGCCGTAAGAGAGGTTAGGGGCATGGCAGCGGCTTCTTGAAAAGAAATATTTCTGGGTTTGTGCCCAACAATGTTTTCATTTACCAGTTGAAATTCTGCATTACATCCGGGTCGGTCTATTTCTCCTGCGTAAAAGACTTCATCTCCCTGCTTAAACTTTGTTACTTTATTACCAACTCGCTCTACAATGCCGGCAGCATCCCATCCAAGGATTTTTGGCTGTTCCAGTTCCTTATTCTTAGCAGCATTCTGCCTCACTTTAAAATCTACAGGATTAACAGAAACCGCATTGATCCTTACTAATAGATCCAGATCTTCCGGTTTTGGTTCTTCAGTATTAAATTCAATAAAACTATCGGTATGTTCTATAGGGTATGACTTTCTTATTCCTATGGCTTTCATAAATTAAATTTTAATTTCTTGATTCAATTTAAGAAATATAAAAACCAAAGACCAGCTCTTAAGAAAACTATAATATAGTCTAAGCTTTTAGTGCTGTACTTTGCCGCCATAGCAAAGGTCTCCCGCATCTCCCAATCCCGGTAAAATATAACCGTGATCGTTCAATTCTTTATCAATAGTTGCAATCCAAAGTTTGGAATCTTTAGGGAATTCTCTTTTAACGTTAGCGATACCTTCTTCTGCACCAATTACGGCAACCAAATGAATCTCTTTTGGCTTACCCATATGCTTTAAAGCATTCATAACATTTATAAAAGATCCACCGGTGGCTAGCATGGGATCGGCAAGAATAAGGGTTTTGCCTTCAAGGGAAGGTGATGCAAGATATTCTACCACAATTTCAAAATGTTCGTCATTATTAGGGTGATGGCGATAGGCGGAGATAAAAGAATTTTCGGCATCATCAAAATAATTTAATAAACCGTTATGTAAGGGAAGTCCGGCTCGTAAAATGGAACAAACCACAATCTCGTTTTCCGGTAATTGAACTTCAGAATTGCCCAGGGGTGTTTGAATATTCTTAGCTGAAAATTTAAGTTGCTTACTTAATTCGTATCCTAAAATTTCACCCAGGCGCTCAATATTTCTACGA
Organism: Salegentibacter sp.; assembly: GCA_035269545.1. Lineage (GTDB taxonomy): Bacteria > Bacteroidota > Bacteroidia > Flavobacteriales > Flavobacteriaceae > Salegentibacter. The sequence continues at coordinate 18,759 of DATFJA010000282.1, read as the reverse complement.
AAGCGCATTCTGTCTTTTTGAATTTCAACATCTCTAAGTTGTGCTACAAATTTACCGGCTATCGAATTTTCTTCCAGAAGATGATTTATTTGCATAGTAGTTTTTAATTTTTGCTTGAATATTGCGAACCAGGCCGAATATCTCATATTCACTGAATCAGTAAAGATAAGTAAATGTTTTACGAATGTGTAACCCCATAGACTTACTTTAAGGCTTTAGTTTTAAAAGATTTTTCTTTCAAGTAATTTGGCCGTATTTTTGATATTAAAAGCTTAAAGAATTCATCTTATGAAGTTTATATATACTTTTTTATTTCTTTTCTTTTCAGCACTAAGCTATGGGCAAATAGATCTTCCTGCTACCAACAAAACTGGAGGGATTTTGAAAGCAGAACCTGAAAAAAGATCTTCCGGTTTTCCAATTCTCCGTGCAGAAGAATCAAATGAAGAAAGCAAATATCTAAGGGAGAAACCAAAAGCGATAGACTTTAGAGAAAAGCCGAATAATTTAAAAACAGCAGGAGATGCTGTGAAAGAAAAATGGACAAAAGATAAAGAAGCGCTAGAAAAATATAGAGAGGATCAGTATTTAGGAGATTTTAAAACTACCGGGAAATTTGTAGAGCTTTATTGCCGAGACCATCAATTTGTAGATGGAGACCAGGTGAATATTTATGTAAATGGAAAATTCGTGCAGCGTGTAGTGCTTGGGGGAGGTTACCGTCCTGTTTTAGTTACCTTAGAAAGCGGATTTAATAATATAGAATTTCAAGCTTTAAACCAGGGCTCTTCAGGTCCCAATACTGCGCAATTGAAAGTTCTGGAAGAAAATGGTAATCTGGTAGCTTCAAAAGAATGGAACTTACTAACCGGCGCTAAGGCCAGTTTAATCGTTGTAAAGGAGTGATTGTATTCTAATAGACATTCCTGAAAAATTATTCATTAGTAAAATTCTACATTTTAAAATTCATTTAATAACTTTATAAGAAATCCAATCTTATGAAGCGAATATTAATTGCAATAGATTATCATCCGGTCTCTGAGAAAGTAGCTGAAGCCGGTTACAAACTGGCCAAACAACTAGATGCCAAAGTTTGTTTACTTCACGTAATGGCCAATGTAAGTTACTACGGAATTGATTATCCTACTTTTATGGGATATTCTGGTTACGATGAAATGGCCGTAAATATGGATATTGCTCAGGAAATGCGAGGTGTAGTTGAAGAATTTTTGGAAACTGCTGCAAAACATCTGGATGATGAAAAAGTAGAAACCCATTTAGCTGAAGGAGATGCCGCTGCAGCAATTCTTGAATATTCGAAAACCTGGAACGCAGATCTAGTAGTGATGGGTACTCACAGTCATTCAGTTTTTGAAAAACTCTTAATGGGAACAGTGGCTTCAAATGTTCTGGAAAAGACAGAAGTACCGGTTTTTATGGTGCCCATTAAAAAAGATTAAGGTAAAATGTATAAAGGCAAAAAAGTCTTCCAATTTTGGAAGACTTTTTTGCCTTTAAACTATGATTCCAATTTCCTTACACAACTTCTGAATAATTCTCACATAAGGCCAGCTCTTGCATTTCAGCTATTATAGCTTCTCCTTTATTTTTGTTATACCATAATTGAAGATTTGTTTTAAGCTGGGCATCAATTTTGGCATGTTCCTGAACATAGTCGTCTACTACCTTGGTTGCCTCTTTAGAGCGAGGCCCCCAGTGGTTAATTACCTCTAAGTTTTTGTCCAGAATAATTAATTTCGGTATTGAACGAGAGCCATATGTTAGAAAAGAATCCATAAGCTCTGGATTTTCGTCACGCAGTACAATTTTTAACTCAATATTCTCTGAAATTGAAGCGAGTTTATTAAAAAACGGAAGACTTTGGGCAGCATCCCCGCACCAGGGTTCGGTAATTACAAGCCAGGTTTGCTTAACATTTATATCTTGAAAGAATTTAAATTGCTCTTCTGAAAGCTTTATGGTTTTATCAAGACGTTTTGTTCGACTATAGTTAAGTTTAGTATAGTCTACTTTTTCTTTTGTGGTCTCACCGGTTGTTCTTCCTTCGGCCACCAAATTTTTTACAAGTACGTTGTATTCCTCGTAGCTTATTGCTTTGGCTAAAGACTTCTTTATTAATTCTTTCATTTGTGTAAAATTTTACCTCAATAAGAGGGTTCAAACTAAAGTTCTTTAAGTTGAGTAAATCATTTCAATATATCTTTCCGGTAATAGGTTGTAAAAGCTATAGATCGAAGATATTTTCATTATTGAATTTAAGTTGGTAAAGGTGTCCAACTTTAGGCTTCTAACATATGAGCCTGATCATAGATTATTAGATTTCAGGAGCTCTACTTCAGGATTTCAACATTTTTAAACAATAAGAATGTGTTTGGCTAATGTTTCTATCTTCTTGCGCAAGAAAAGGCTGCTCCAGTATATTTCGTAAGCTCAAAAAGCTGAATAATTAAAGACATTAGAACGAAAAGCATGATCTTAGATTGATAAAATGCATATAAAACAAAAAAGTCTTCCAAAAGAGGAAGACTTTCTGTGATCGCGCCAGGATTCGAACCTGGGACCGCCTGCTTAGAAGGCAGGTGCTCTATCCAGCTGAGCTACGCGACCGTTTTTGCGGTTGCAAATATAAGCCTCTTTTGAAATAAAACAACCTTTTTTTAATTAAAAATGTATTTTTTTTATTTCGCTCTCTATTGGTCTGGTTGTGATCGCTTTTAACTTAATTTTTATTTTGAAAGTTTTTCTAAATTATATCCTTAATTTTGCCTCGGTAAATTTTTTAAAGGAGCCTAATTGATAAACTTAACCTGCTTCTATCTGGAGTATTTTAGTTCACGAACAAGGTTTTAAAAATTGCGGTCTTAATTGCCAAATCTTAATTACAGTCTATAGTTGTGTATGGAGTTTCAGTTTACGATTATTGTTCCGGTTTACAATGAAATAGAAAGCTTACCCAGGCTTTTTGAATATTTGCAGGATTATCTAAAATCAGCTTCGCGTAAGTCTTGTGTACTGCTGGTTGATGATGGTTCCAATGACGGCAGTACTTCTGCAATTGAAAAATTTTGCCTGGATCATGATGATTTTGACTGCCTTTTATTTGATAAGAATTACGGAAAAGGGGCCGCACTAAAAGCCGCTTTCGATTATACCAAAACACCTTTACTTGGCTACCTGGACGCCGATTTACAAACTCATCCAGAAGACTTTGAATTACTATTTCCTTATATTCAAGATTACGGTCTAGTCACAGGTTGGCGCAAAAACAGGAAGGATACTTTGGTAAAACGTATTTCTTCTAAAACAGGAAATGCAGTAAGGATATTTTTCACCAAAGATGATATACACGATACCGGGTGTCCCCTTAAAATTATGCATACCGAATACGCTCGAAAAATCCCAATGTTTAAAGGTTTACAGAGGTTTTTACCGGCAATGATTTTGCTTCAGGAGAAGAAAATTAAAGAAATTGTTATAAATCATTATCCAAGAATTGAAGGACATTCAAAATACAATTTTAAGAACAGGTTCCTTGGGCCGTTAGTAGACTGCTTTGCCTACGTTTGGATGAAAAAATCTTATATAGATTACAGTATAAAGGCTAAACATGAATAGTTCGCTAGTAATTTATGTAATAGGATTTACCGCACAAATCTTGTTTTCTTCACGGACGATTATGCAATGGTTACTTTCTGAAAAACAGAAAAAGGTCCTAATGCCAATCCTTTTTTGGGAATTAAGTCTATTGGCTTCATTCTTACTGTTTATATACGGATATGCCAGGGACGATTTTGCCATTATGCTGGGCCAGGGGCTTACTTACTTCATTTATATTAGAAATTTACAATTCCAGGGACAATGGAGCAGGCTTCCATTTATCATTAGATTTTGCATTTTTGCATTCCCTGTAATAGTGGTGGTTTATAGTTTTTTTAATAACGAATATGACCTTCAGCAGTTATTTCAGAATGATGTTATTCCGCTAAGGATATTACTTTTAGGGATTGTAGCACAACTAATTTTCACTTTGCGGTTTTTTTACCAATGGTTATATTCTGAAAAACAGAAAAAATCTTCTTTACCACTTGGTTTTTGGTGGTTAAGCCTTGCAGGCTCTTCTTTAATTCTCGTTTATGCTATATTAAGAAAAGATCCTGTATTACTCATTGGCCACTCATTTGGCGCATTAATTTACATTAGGAATCTTATAATTCATCATAATGAAATTAGAGAATAAATATTTGATCCTGCTAATTCTTGTGGGATTATCTGTGTTTTTTGTGAATCTTGATGCTATCTATATTAACATAATGGAGGCGCGTAACTTTATTACCGCCCGTGAAATGTTGACCGATAGTAACTGGATCTTCACTACTATGAATGCTGAGCCACGTTATGAAAAACCTCCATTGCCAACCTGGCTAACCGCAATTTCCATGTCTGTTTTTGGGATGGAAGGACTTTTTGGTTTGAGACTTCCTTCTGCGATTATGGGATTAATCCTGGTGGTTTTTACTTATAAATTTCTGCTTAAGATTACCAGAAATATTGAATTATCATTTTTAGCGGGGATAATTGCTGCGACCTCATTTTATATCGTTTTTTCCAGTAGAGACGGGCAATGGGATATTTATACCCATAGCTTTATGATGCTCGCAATATTTTTACTTTATAAATTATACAACACTACAAAAAACTGGTATCTCATAGCCACAATTAGTGGAGTTTTTATTGGCTGTTCTATTTTGAGTAAGGGCCCGGTTTCTCTTTATGCATTATTTCTTCCCTTCTTAATTGCTTATGGTTTCATCTATAAATTTAAGGGTACTAAAGAGCGTTGGAAAGCTTTATTGCTTTTGGTTGTGGTGGCTTTAATTTCAGGGGGGTGGTGGAATCTTTATGTTTATTTGTTCGATACTCGAGCTGTTGCAGAGATTACAAGCCAGGAAACCGGGAGATGGTTAAATTATAATGTAAGACCGTTTTACTATTACTGGAGCTTTTTTATACAAAGTGGATTATGGACCATACCGTCTTTTGTAGCCTTGCTTTACCCTTATTTAAAAAATAAGGTTAGCAACAAGAAAGCCTACAAATTTACACTTTTCTGGACTTTAGCTTCAGTTTTTCTACTATCTGTAATTCCAGAGAAAAAATCGCGCTATCTCTTGCCGGTTCTTATTCCAATGGCAATGAGCACCTCTTTCTATATAGAATACCTTTTTAAATATTTCCGAAGTCTAAAAACCAAAGAGGCAGCTATAGTTTATTTTCATTTTGGAATATTTGCATTAGTAGGCTGTACCTTCCCAATCGCTGCATATTTATATTTTCAACCTATGCTGCAAGACATTTTGGTCTGGTATATTTTGAGTTCAATTTTCTTGTTTATCATCGGGATTCTTATGTTTAGATTCTTAATCCTGAAAAAAATAAGACCGGTATTTTATTTAAGTGTTCTTTTCTTAATAAGTATTGTTTGGTTTGGTTTACCGATGGCTGATAAGATCAATGTAAATAAGGATTACAAAAGTATAGTGAATATAGACAAGCATCTAGAAAAGTATGATGCAAAGGTATATGAGTTTAATACATTTACTCCAGAAATTATTTGGGAATATGGGAAGCCCATTACGGTATTAACCGAGGAAGAAAAGGTAAAAAAACCAAATCCTGATAAGTTTTTAATTTTAACCGAAGCTTATCTTAGTGATAGTCTACAGCAGGTTTTTAGTAATTATAAAACAACAAAAATAGATAGTGTAGATATGAATCCGGTGAGCACTAAGCATAAACGAAGATTGTATCGCGAGCTCTATTTATTGGAAAAATTTCAAAATGAATAATTCCTTCATTTTATGATGCGCTAATATTTAAGTATATTGAATCGATTTTAAACTAACCAAAAAATGCTCGATTATCCGATTAAATTCAATCCCATTCTAAAGGAAAAAATATGGGGTGGCAAAAAACTCAAAAGTATATTAAATAAACAAACCAACCGTGATGATCTTGGTGAGAGCTGGGAAATTTCTGGGGTTACAGGTAATATTTCGGTGGTTGCTAATGGTGAATTCAAAGGTTTTTCTCTTAAAGATCTTTTGGAAGAATACAAAGAGAAAATTTTAGGTGAAAAAATATACAAAGAGTTTGATACCGATTTTCCTTTACTTATAAAATTTATTGATGCCAATACAGAGCTTTCTGTGCAATTACACCCTAATGATGAACTTGCACAGCAACGCCATAATTCCTTTGGAAAAACCGAAATGTGGTATATCATGCAGGCAGATGAAGGGGCTAAAATTAATATAGGCTTTAAAGAAAGTGTTTCAAAAGAAGATTATATAAGCCGGTTGGAAGAAGGGAAAATAGTAGAGCTGCTTAATTTTGAAGAGGTAAAAAAGGGGGATAGCTTTTTTATAAATACTGGAAAAGTACACGCGATAGGAGCAGGGGTGCTTTTAGCTGAGATTCAGCAGACTTCAGATGTTACCTATAGAATCTACGATTGGGATCGCACCGATGATGATGGGAATTCTAGAGAATTACACACCGCATTAGCTATTGATGCAATAGATTTTGAAAAGAAGGACGATTTTAAATTGAACTATCAAAAGGAAGTAAACACTTCTTCTCAAGTAGCCAGTTGTAAATATTTCACCACTAATTATTTACCATTGAAAGGCAAAATACAGAAAGATTATAGCAGTTTAGATTCTTTTGTGATCTATATGTGTGTCAGTGGTGATGGTGAAATTTCGGTAAATGGTAATGCTGAAAGAATAAAGCAAGGCGAAACTTTACTTATTCCTGCTGAAAATAAAAAAGTTCAACTCTCAGCTGAAAATTGTGAACTTTTGGAAGTATATATCAAATAAAAATGCCGGCTTTCAAAGTCAATTTTGTCATCCTAAACTTATTTCAAGATCTAGCAGGATTTGATTATCACTAACTTAGATTCTGAAATAAATTCAGAATGACGTTTTAAAACTTTTCAGAAAGCCTTTTCTTAGAAAAAATCCTGTTATTTATTTTGCAATATTCTTTCTATTTCATCTAATTCAGCTTTGCTGAATTCAAGATTTTCTAAAGTACTTATATTCTCTTCTAATTGAGAAACCTTACTAGCTCCAACCAACACCGAAGTTACTCGCTCATCTTTTAGCAACCAGGCCACCGCCATTTGCGCTAAACTTTGGTTTCTGGATTGTGCCACTTCATTTAGTTTTTGCACTTTATTCACTACTTCCGGAGTGATTTGCGACTCATTTAAATAACTTCCCTGGGTCGCCGCACGGCTATCTCTGGGAATTCCATTGAGATATTTATCGGTTAGAATTCCCTGTTCTAAAGGAGAGAATACAATACTGCCTATTCCTTCCCGTTCTAATGTATTCAACAAACCATCTTCTACCCAGCGATCCATCATATTATATCTGGGTTGGTGGATTAGAAATGGTGTGTTTTGAGATTCAAGGATTTTTGCTGCTTTTGCTGTATCTTCAGCAGAATATTGAGAAATACCTACATAAAGTGCTTTTCCCTGCCGTACAATTTGATCTAAAGCTCCCATGGTCTCCTCTAAAGGTGTTTCCGGGTCTGGGCGATGGTGATAAAATATATCTACATAATCCAATCCCATTCTTTGCAGGGATTGGTCTAAACTGGCAATAAGATATTTTCTGGATCCAAAATTGCCATATGGTCCCGGCCACATATCCCAACCCGCTTTAGTAGAAATAATTAACTCATCTCGATATTGTTTAAAATCTTCAGCAAAGATTTTCCCGAAATTCTTTTCAGCAGAACCATAAGGTGGTCCGTAATTATTGGCCAGGTCAAAGTGCGTAATACCATTGTCAAAAGCCGTTCTTAGAAGGTTTCTGGCATTTTCAAAATCATCCTTATCACCGAAGTTGTGCCATAGACCCAGGGATAACAAGGGAAGCTTAATTCCACTTTTCCCGCAACGGCGGTAGACCATTTTTTCATAACGATCTTCTGAAGCTATATAATTATTCATAAAGTTTAATTCTTTATAATTTAATTGATTAATGATTTTAGTATAAAATTATTTCAGCTTTCTAACCTAAATATTCTTGAAACTCATTAGTTTTCAAGTTCATTATTTGTTGCTAACGTGATCGTAAACCATTTTAGAAATTTCGGCTAACATATTGGTGCCGACTTCCATATCTTTCATATTTTTTGAAAGTAATACTAACACATACTTTTTACCGTTAGGTAATTCAATTAGAGCTGAATCGTGATGTACGCCGGTTATCCAACCGGTTTTATTAGCAATGTTTAAATCTTTAGGAAGTAGAGCAGGAATCAGGTCAGTGTGTTTTTGTTGTCTTAAAATATGGAGCATTTCTTTATCTGCTTCTGGATTTACTGCTTCTCCATGAGCAAGAGCTTCAAAAATCACCATCAAATCGTATGCAGTAGTCGAGTTACTCAAACCGGCTTCATAAGCTTTCATATCTTCTACGCCACGAAGAACATTAATATCCATGGCGCCCATTTTGCGCATAGTTTTATTTACTTTCCTGGCGTCCACTAGTTCAATCACGATATTGGTGGCCAGGTTGCTGCTGTAAATGATCATATCGTCTATAAGATCTTCAATACTTCTTTTTTGCCCTAATTGCTTATAAAGGTGTTCGCCACTATCCCGGCCGAGCTCCATGGAATATAGGCTTCCATCTAAAATACTTGTAAATTCATTTTCCACAACCATGGAATCCTGAAGCGAAAACTTTCCTTCTGCCGCTTGCTTAAAAACCTCGATCATTACCGGGGTTTTCATTGTACTGGCAGCATGGAAATTCTCATGAGAGTTGATTAAAATACTATCATTTTCATCTGAAAGATCTTTAAATGCGATAGCAAAATCTCCCTGGTGTTCTTTGAAAATAGATGCTATTTTTTCTTCAAGATTTTGGGTTGAAGTTTGTGCATTACACACCAATCCAATAAGTAAAAAAAAGACTAACGGGAAATATTTCATTAGATTCAGAATTTAATCCCGAATTTAATGAAATTTCTTAAACCAGTTTAAATACTCCCCAGGGCTATTTCAACCATTCGACTAAAACTTTGCTCTCTTTCTTTTGCTGGTAAATGCTCGCCTGTTACTAAAGAATCTGAAATAGTAAGTACAGAAAGTGCCTGTACATTATATTTAGCCGCAACCGTATAAAGTCCGGCGGTTTCCATTTCTACACATAACACCCCATAATCAGCCCATTTTTTATAATTCAGATCGTCTTCTTCGTAAAAAATATCTGATGAAAGCACATTGCCGGCTCTAAATTTTATATCGTTAGCCTGGGCGAATTTAACGGCATTCATAAATAGTTCGAAATCTACAGTAGGAGCGAAGTCTGAATGTTGAAATTTAGCTTTATTAAAGCCAGAATTAGAAGAAGCGGCCATTGCTAAAACAACATCGTTCACTTTTAAATCCTTTTTATAAGATCCGGCAGAACCTACCCTGATTAGTTTCTTTGCTCCGTATTCGGTAATTAGCTCAGTTGAGTAAATTAAAGCCGATGGAATACCCATCCCGGTTGCCTGTACAGAAATTCTCTCCCCTTTATAAGTACCGGTATAGCCCAGCATTCCTCTAACCTCATTATAGCAAACGGCATTTTCCAGGAAGTTTTCGGCAATCCATTTTGCCCTTAAGGGATCTCCCGGAAGTAAAACATTTTCTGCGATTTCACCTTTTTTTGCTTGTATATGTACGCTCATTCTAGTTCTATTCTGATTTTACTAATTTTATACCTGATGATGTTCCCAGTCTGGAAACCCCCAATTCTATATATTTTAATGCAGTCTCCCTATCTTTAATACCACCTGAAGCCTTAATTTCCATTTTATCATTTGCGATTTTCTTCATCAGTTTTACATCTTCCAAAGAAGCCCCACCAGTTCCAAAACCAGTTGAAGTTTTTACGAAGTCGGCTTTGGCATTTAAAGCAGCTATACAAGCCGCTTCTTTTTCAGCATCGGTTAGATAGCAGGTTTCAATAATTACTTTTAGAGTTTTAGAACCAATAGCCTTCTTAATCGCAGCAATTTCATTTTCAATATAATCGGTATCCCCACTTTTTAACATACCAATATTAATTACCATATCAATTTCATCGGCACCCTTTTGAACCGCATCTTTGGCTTCAAAAACTTTGGCGTCTGTGGTCATAGCTCCCAGGGGAAAGCCTATTACCGTTGCTAGTTTTACATTAGAATCCTTTAAAACCGAATTAGCTAGCTGCAGATAAGAAGGAGGAATACACACAGCAATAAACTGATGAGATATTGCTTCCTCGCATAACTGCTGAATATCCTCTGGAGTGGCCGTAGGCTTTAATAAGGTGTGATCTATAAATTGGTTGAGTTGCATTATATCTTTTTTAGGTTTACAAATTTAAAACTTTACAATGGATGTAATTTATGATTGTTCTCAGCTTTTCAAGCTTCTCATTTAATTAGTTTTAATATCCTTTTTATTATTATGGACAAAAGCTTGAAAAATAACTATTTTATTTTGTAATTTTCCGGAAAAATTGCGAATTATTTACCTATTGACTGTTGGATGTATAAAAATTACCTTCTTGCCTTTTCTTTTTTCATAATTAGCCTTTCCACTTTTTCCCAAACATATTCGGAAGAAAAAATCTATTCTTGGTATGATCAAAAGATTGGTATTGAGAACACTACGCTTTTTCAGGGAATTGAATACGTGGAAACCGATAGGATGATTAACGAACAACATAAATTTTTTGAGACACAGGAGTTTCAGGAAGGGATTGTTACTTATAATGGTCAAACTTTTTATGAGGTGCCTTTAAAATATAATATCTATGACGATTTACTATTGGTTAATCTCAAACAAGATGGAAGAAATTTTATTTTCAGGCTCATAGATGATAAAGTGAATCAATTTCAGATCAACGAGAATAAGTTTAGATATTTGAAAGCTGATAATAACCCAGATATCGTAGGTTTCTATGAAATAATAAATGAAGAGGGAGCATTGAAAATGTTCAAGAAGCACCTTAAGAACAGGATGGAAATTAGGGATAGGAGTGTAGCTTATAGCGAATTTAGCTCTGCTGATCCCGATTATATTTTTCAATTCAAAAATGAGTTTTTTGAACTCAATAATCGGAGGGATCTCTTTTCTACATTTCCCGATCTAAAAAGTGAAATAAGAAGTTTTTATAGTAAGTACAGGAAACAATCTCGGAATAACCCGGATGATTTCATGAAAAACCTGGCCAATGAAATAAATAGCCTTATTCCTTCTGCTACAAATCAAATTCAAGAATGAGAAAATATTTACTCCTTTTTTTACTTATATATTTCCCCTTCACTTACGCACAAACAGCCGATCCCGAAATATCTCTAAATTTTGAAAATAAAGAACTGCCAGATATTTTAGCTGAAATTGAAGCAAAAACAGATTATCAATTCTTTTTTGATGAAGACTGGTTTGGCCTTACTAAATTTTCCGGAGAATATTCGCAAACTAAAGTAACAGAAGTATTAGATGCGGTTTTAGAAGAAACTAATATCAATTACTTTATAAAAGGAAGCCGTATTATTCTAACCCGAGGTAGTATAATATATGATAGACTGCCGGCTGGCTTTTTAGAGACACAAGAAGAATTGGCAGTTGCAAATGAAGATAATGAAAGCGCTGATCCTGTTTTTTATAATGATAATGAGGAGCAATCTCAAGTAGTCGAAACTGTTTTAATAGGAAAAGAAAATAGACAATCTAACCGAAGCACCTTCACGCTTAGCGGGAGAGTGATTTCAGAAAAAGGAGAGCCTATTTCAGGATTAAATATTGTAATTCCTAATCAAAATAAGGGAACGGTTACAGATTTTAATGGTAATTATGAAATTAGACTGCCTAAGGGAATAAACATTTTGGAAACTCAGGCACTTGGGGTAGATAAAGTTAAAAAGCGCCTGGTGGTTTATAACGATGGAGTTTTAAACTTACAATTAAAAGAAAGTTTTGAAGAACTGGGAGAAGTTTTAGTGGAAGCCAACGCCAGGGATAATGTTAGAACCGCGCTAACCGGGGTAGAAAGAATAGATGTCGCCGAAATTAAAAATATTCCGCTTGTTTTAGGCGAACGTGATATTTTAAAAGTAGCCACTACCTTGCCAGGAATTTCTACGGCCGGAGAAGGGGCAAGCGGTTACAACGTAAGAGGTGGTAAAACCGACCAAAATCTAATATTACTCGATGAAGGTGTTATTTATAATCCTGCCCATTTCTTTGGAATATTTTCTGGGTTGAACCCTTTCACCACCGGAGATGTAAGTATTTATAAAGGAAGTATTCCAGCTGAATTTGGTGGAAGATTGTCTTCTGTATTCGATCTTAATACTAAAACTGCAAATAAAGAAGAGTTTACCGGCGAAGTTTCCATTGGGCCGGTTACCGGGAACCTAAGTCTTGAAATTCCAATTGTGGAAGATAAATCAAGTTTAATTGTAGGTGGCAGGGGTACTTATTCCGATTGGATCTTAAACCTTCTGGAAGACGAGTCTCTAGAAGGGAGCCAGGCTTCGTTTTACGATGTAGTAGCCAAATACAATCACAAATTTGATAATAATGACGAGCTAAATGTTAGCGGCTATTATAGCAGTGATGTTTTTAGCGTCACTTCAGATTCTTTATTTAGCTATACCAATAGGATGGTTTCGCTTTCTTATGATAAATTTTTTAATGAAAAACACCAGGGACAATTAGTACTTACCAATAGTGAGTATGATTTTAATTTAGATTACGAGAGTGACTTTGATAACGATTTTGAATCAGGATATACGATAAATGAATCTGAAGTGAAATTGAAAATGAAATACTTCCATAGCAAAGCACATACTTTTAACTATGGGGTAAGTGGAAAATATTATATGGTTTCTCCCGGAGAGATTAATCCCGGAAGCCCAGAATCTCTAATTGAAACACTTAATATTCCCGATGAAAGAGCTTTAGAAACCGCTATTTATTTTGAAGATAGTTTTGAAGTAACCGAAAAGCTTTTAATAAATGCGGGGTTACGATATTCTTTTTATACCGCTTTTGGTCCGGCTCAAATAAATACCTATGAGGAAGGTTTGCCAAGAAACAATAATACTGCCACAGGAGTAGAAAGCTATGAAAGTGGGGAAGTAATCGAGACCTATGGAGGTCCTGAAGTCAGGGTTTCAGGTCGGTATTTTATAACGCCTACTTTATCAACTAAAGTGAGTTACAATAATACTTATCAATACATTCATACTTTAGCGAACAATACTACTGCTGCTCCAACTGACACTTACAAACTATCTGATTCTTATATAAAACCTCAAAGGGCCAATCAATTTGGTTTAGGATTATTCAAGAATTTTGACGAAAATATTTACGAACTCAGTTTAGAAGGCTATTATAAAACTTCAGATAATCTCCTGGATTATAAGATTGGAGCCGATTTATTCTTAAATGAAAATATTGAAACCGAAGTACTGCAAGGTGAAGGGGAGGCCTATGGTGTAGAATTCCTGGTAAGAAAAAATAAGGGCAGGTTGAATGGATATCTAGGTTATACTTATTCCAGGTCTTTTATAAAATTAGCAGGAGACTCTCGGGAAGAAACAGTAAATAACGGCGAATTTTTTCCTACAAATTTTGACAAACCCCACGACCTAAGTGCTGTGCTAAATTATAAGCTTACGCAACGTTTTAGTTTTTCAGCTAACTTCGTGTATCAAACCGGGAGACCGGTAACCTATCCAATTGGGAAATATAATTTTAATAATTCCGAATATGTATTATATAGTGACAGGAATCAGTTTAGGATTCCTGATTACTATCGATTGGATTTGAGTTTTAATGTAGAAGGAAATCATAAAATTGAGAAATTTGCCCATAGCTTCTGGAATATTTCAGTCTATAATGTATTAGGTAGAAATAATCCATATTCGGTATTTTTTGTAACCGATAATGGAGAAGTGAAGGCGTATCAAAGTTCAATTTTCTCTATTCCAATTCCTACAATTACCTATAATTTTAGATTTTAATGGCAATGAAATTAATAAAGTTTATTCTTAAATATAAAAAGACCTTTTTTCTACTAGCTATTGCAATGCTGATAGTTTCCTGTGTTGAAGAAATCCCTCTAGAATCTGAAGGTTTTGAGGAAGCCATAGTAATAGAGGGAACTATTACTAATGAACTCAAACAGCACGAAATTAAATTATCCCGAGTGTATGCTATAGACTCTACAGGACCAAATGCTTTATCTGGTGCCGATATTAGAGTGATAGGAAACAGTGAGTTTATATTCCAGGAAACCGATCCGGGAATTTATATTTCCAGAGATAGCTTCGCGGCACAACCAGGAGTAGATTATCAATTGAATATTCTTGTAAATGGTGAGGAATACGAGTCTAAACCTATACAACTGCCGGGTAGCAGCAGTATTGGTGAACTGGAAGCTAATAGGATTGATTTCAGAGGTGAGAATGGAATTGCTATTACATTAAATAACCAGACTTCCATGGGCACTGCCAATTATTACCGGTATGAATATGTGGAGACCTTTAAATTCAATTCAAATTATTTTAAGGTGAATGATCTAATTATTGTAGATGGGGAACCTGTAGAAATACCAAAGCAAAAAGAAGAATATACGTGTTATCAAACAAATAATTCTCAGGAAATCATACTGGCTAATACCAATTCCCTTTCTGAAGACAGTGTAAACGATTTGCTTATTAAATTTATAAGTTCAGATAATCCCAGTCTTTCTAATAGATATAGTCTTTTAGTAAAGCAATATGTTATTAGCAGGGGAGCTTATAACTATTATGAGACCCTGGAAGAATTAGCAGGTTCAGATAATGTTTTTTCTCAAAGTCAGCCGGGATTTTTTGCTGGGAATATTGAAAACATTAATAATCCGGAGGAAAAAGTAATTGGATATTTTGATATTTCATCGGTTTCAACAAAAAGAACCTATTTTAATTACGAAGATTTTTACGATCCCAATAGTATAAGACCTCGATTTGTGCCTTATGCATCCTGTGAAGAAAGCCTACCTAGCACCGCTACTTTAATAGCTCAATTAGAACAAGGAATTGTAAGATGGTCTTCAACAACACCGGGCGGAGCTTTTCTTGTAGTTCCAGCCCGATGTGTGGATTGTACACGATTTGGATCTAATGTAAAACCAGATTTTTGGGAAGATTAATTACAAAAGAAAACGATGATTAAAAAGATTTTCATAGTATTTGTTGCTTGCCTCGGACTTACAGAACTGTCTTATTCGCAAAATATTTCAAAAGATGAATTCCCTTTAAATGAGATTCCAAAAGAGCAAGTTTATCTTCATGTGAACAGTAGTCTTTTATTTAGCGGAGAAAAATTACTTTATAAGTTTTATGCGATTAATGCGGACACCCGAAAACTGAGTGAATTGAGTAAAATTGGGTGGGTAGTGTTAGTGAATTCAGAGAAAGAAATAGTCTTTAAGCATAAATTAAATTTGGAAGAAGGTCAGTCTTACTCCGAATTTTTTATTCCTTCTGATTTACAATCTGGAGCGTATAAACTTTTAGGTTATACTGCCTGGATGCTAAATGCTGAAGAAAATTATTTTGAACAGGATATTCAAATTTTAAATCCCTATCAAAAGAATAATGAAGGCCTTATACTTCAGGAAAACGCTGAATCTACTTCAGAAAATAAAACTAAAGAAGCATCAGCTGATCTGGAACTAACATTGAATAAAACGTCTTTTTCAACCCGGGAAGAAATAGTCTTAAATTTAGAGAACACAACAGGAATACTGGGTGATTTTTCAGTGTCTGTAAGGCGAATAGATAGTTTTAGTAAACCTATGCTGCTTAAAAGCACTAATTTCAATAAATTCTACAAAAATAAAAGCTGGAATTTTTCAGATACTTTAATTCTGCCAGAAGTAAGAGGTTCTCTTATTAGTGGCAAAATTAGTCTAAAAGATAATTCTTTATTAAAATCTAAGAATCTAATAATATCCTTTCCTGGCGCAGAAAGTCAGGTGAATATTGTTTCTATAGACGAGAAGGGAGAATTTAGTTTCACAATAAATAAAGAGCTGGTGGTTGATGAGCTGTTGGTACAATTAACAGACCATACTAAAAGCGATTTTGATGTTGAATTATTTCCAACCACTCCACCAGATTTTTCTTCGTTAAATTTTAAAAAACCAGTAGTTCAAACAGGTTTTAGAGATTACATCCTGGAGAAAAGTATAAATAATCAAATTGAAAATGCATATTCTGCTACAAAAGCAGACCGTACAGTCTTTCCTAAGGACTACGGATATTTCTTTGAGGACAAGCTTCTTAAATTCAATTTAGACGATTATACAAGGTTTCCTAAGGTTACCCAGACTTTCGTGGAGATCGTTGAATTTGGGAGAGTTAGACGGAATAGAGATGGTACTCATAACATTATGGTTAGAAACCAAAATACCAATGGTGAATTTACGCTTCCCGCTTTGCTAATTGTTGATGGAGTAGTGGTACAAAATCATGATAAACTTGTATCTTTTGATGCGGAAAGGATTAAAAGTATTGGTCTTTTAAGAAGCAAGTACTTTTTGGGCCCCGCTGTATATGAGGGAATAGTTGTGGTAGAGACGAAAGAAGGAGATTTCCCTAAAGTCTTTAGAGAAGACTACATTAAATCGTCCAAAATTAATACCACGCAGGTTGGGAAAAAATATTACCATCCAAATTACAAAAATGAGATGTTAGAACGTATTCCAGATTATAGGTATCAACTGAATTGGATACCTGAGCTTACTCTTACTGAGTCAAACGAACAAATTAGTTTTTACACTTCAGATCTAACTGGAAAATTTGAAATAGACATCGAAGGATTCACTAGTAACGGAAAGGCGGTATCAATAAGGAAAACTTTTCAAGTTGAATAAAAGGGTTATTTAAATATCCTCCTTGTTGTGAGGGTAGTCCTCATACCAATCATCAAAGGTTCTTTCTGTTTTGTATTTATCGGTAAGAATCCTGTAAACACTATAAATTAGCAGGAATTGCCCAAAGAAGGTCAAATAGAAAATCAAGGGAAAATCCGCATTGAAATATACAAGTACAGTAATTATAACCAATAAAATACTGGTTAAAATTAGATATGTAATACCGTTATTTTTCATACTCTTTAAGTTACAAAAGAGAGTATGAAGTTTCTCTTAAAATATCATTAAAATATATCTTACACATCATTTTAAACCTATAGCTAAATACTAAACAGGTGCTATAGCTTCCAATTAGCACAGAGAGCAATTAGTGGTTAGAATTAGCTTAAAAGTCTATTTTTGGAGCTACTACTTTCTTAGATGAATGTAATTGTAAAATTTATCGATAATCGAGATTTAATGCTCAGTCCAGAAGAGTCGGGATGTTTCGAAATCAAATTGTATTTTCCAATTACATTGTTGCTTCCTGAGCTTGATGCGAAGTAGTTTACTTTTTATCATAATCTCCTGGAACCAACTCCAAGTTCCATGAGATACAATTGTGAGAGTAAGATAATTAATTTAAAACTTTTTTCTTTATAACAAGTTTGCATTCAAAACCTTTTGGTCCTGAAGTACTTTTTGGTAATGCTAAATACGGAAGAAATTCTATTTTATAAAAAAAGCCTCTCATTTTTAAATGAAAGGCTAAATATTTAGTCGGGGTGGCAGGATTCGAACCTGCGGCCTCCTGCTCCCAAAGCAGGCGCGATAACCGGGCTACGCTACACCCCGAGTGATTTTTTAATCGCGCTCGGCGCGATAATTGGGAAAACTTAGTTTGGCAAATGCCAGAAATAAACCCAAAATTTAATAGCATTAGCTATTACGAAAATTTTAGCCTTTCCGATCCAAAATACTCTTTAAAAAGCAGTCCGGGAAACGGAGGAAGATTATCCCTATCTTTTCCATAAGAAAAGGAGAATAAAAATCCACAGACTAAAAAATCTTGCGGAGAGACCGGGATTCGAACCCGGGCATCCAAAAAGGATGACAGCTTAGCAGGCTGCTGCATTACCACTCTGCCACCTCTCCAATTTTAAAGAACGCGCAAACATTTTTGCGGTTGCAAATGTAACTTTTACTTACTTACCTTCCAAACTTTTTTGGACTAAAGAACATAATAAAATTCACTGCCATTTTTAATCGCTTTGTCATCAGAAATTTAAGTGTAAAAAAAAATAAATATTTATTTCATTAAAATCTAATTGCCCCTTTTAATTCAAGGAAATCTTTGTTCATTAAAAATGCTGCTAGATCATGAAGAATATTACAGAATTATCCTTTTGCAGAAATCTATAAAGGCATGAGGCGTTTTAAGGTCTGTTAGTCAAAAATTCCCATTGTTATAATTTTCAATATGAGCCTATCCTAAATTTTCATTTCAAATATAAAATCATCGATTTAATTAAAGTTTTAAATGCAGTACATTTGCTATAACTCATATCGATTATGAGGCCTCTGGATTTAAAATATGTCTACATAATAGTTAAAGCCTCAATAGGTATTATAAAGATTATAATTTGAGCTAAGAATCAGTTTATGGAAGAAAACTTGCTAAAAGAACCTATTTTAGAATTGGATAGAATACTTCAATTAATTCCTCAAAAACCACCATTTGTAATGGTTGATAGTTTACTGGAAT
>DATFJA010000281.1:0-5129 GCA_035269545.1 Salegentibacter sp. | reverse complement strand
GCGTAGCCAGCCCGCCCGGTGAGGGAGGATAATCGTAAAGAACCAATATTTTCATCTTCTATTATTATTTTAATTTACCACCTTGTTGCAACCAATCATAAGCTTTTTCTGGATTCTTAAATTTCCAGAAAGCTTCTACTTTAGGTGTGGTTTTAGCTTCAAAACCGCCAGGTGGAAATCCATAGGTTTCGGTAATAAGAGCATACTTTTGTTTCCATATTTTTTCCGGTAGCGGAAATTGAAAAGCCTTTTCTTCCGCTCTTGGGAAATATTCTTTTTTTCCGTCTTCATAGGCGAAAGTCCAAAGTTCTTTTGTAAAAATCTTTCTTTCGTACCATAACTCAAGCACAGCGCGGCTCACTTCTTCGTGTCTGAAATGCCGGGTATATTCTCCCGTAGGATTATGAGTTATGATCAAATTAAAATCTATCTCAGGTAATAAATCCAGAATTGCTTTCTTTATTACTTCTATAGCTAAGGGTTTTTGTTCGGGCCCATCATCTAAATTACCCATAACCCCGGTAGCGTTTAAAATTTTTAGGCACCTATAGAATTTTGGGGCTCTTTCGGGATCGTCCCCACGGGAAAGAGAAATCACAAACCAGTTAAATGAAGAATAGGTCATGATAATACCACCACACCATAAAGTTTCATCATCTGGGTGCGCTACGATAACAACCGCATATTTATCCGATACAGTATTTCCAGTCCCCAATTGAAAATTTATTTTAAAACCTCAATCGATTATTTCTAACTGAGTTGAAATCATTTAAAGTTAGTCCATTTTAATCGATAAAAATGGGGGTGTAAACTATAATAATCACACTTTTAACTGGTTACGAAATCATATATTTATATCTCCATAGTTTTTGCCTAATCACTATAGTTATTTAGTATAAAAATTAAAAACCTATAAGAAAAAATTATAGTATTTTAGATTATTAAACCACTAAAACTCTTCAATTATGGAAAACAAACAATCAAAGAATCCTGATAATCATAAAGTATGGGACGTAAACGAATCCAGTAGATGCCCATTTATGGGGGGAGCACTTGAAAAAACTGCAGGGATGGGAACTACCAATAGAGATTGGTGGCCAAACGCTTTAAACCTTAAAATACTAAAGCAGCATTCTAATTTATCTAATCCCATGGATGAGGATTTTAATTATGCTGAAGCTTTTAAAAGCCTTGATCTTGCAGCTGTAAAAAAAGATTTAAATGACCTTATGACCGATAGCCAGGAATGGTGGCCGGCAGATTATGGTCACTATGGTCCGTTTTTTATTCGAATGGCCTGGCATAGCGCAGGTACTTATCGTATTGGTGATGGTCGCGGTGGCGCAGGTTCTGGTTCGCAAAGATTTGCTCCTTTAAACTCCTGGCCAGATAATGCCAACCTGGATAAAGCACGCTTACTTCTTTGGCCAATTAAGGAGAAATACGGTAATAAAATATCCTGGGCAGATCTAATGATTCTTGCCGGGAATGTTTCGCTTGAATCTATGGGACTCAAAACTTTTGGTTTTGCCGGTGGTCGCGAAGATATTTGGGAACCGGAAGAAGATATCTATTGGGGTTCTGAAGGCGAATGGTTAGGAAATAAAGAACGGTACCAAAAAGAAGGTGACCTGGAAAATCCACTGGGAGCTTCGCATATGGGGCTTATATATGTAAACCCGGAGGGTCCCAATGGAGAACCAGATCCTATTGGCGCTGCCAAAGATATTCGAGAAACTTTTGGCCGTATGGCAATGAACGATTACGAAACGGTGGCACTAATTGCCGGCGGACATACCTTCGGAAAAACCCACGGTGCTGCTGATGCTGATGAATATGTTGGTGCAGAACCGGCGGGAGCAGGAATTGAAGAAATGGGACTTGGCTGGAAGAACAATTTTGGAAGCGGAAATGCGGAAAATACAATCACCAGTGGAATTGAAGGTGCCTGGACACAAACACCTACAAAATGGAGCAATAGCTTTTTTGATAACCTATTTGGATTTGACTGGGAATGCCATAAAGGTCCCGGAGGTGCATACCAATGGAAACCAATAGATGGAGCCGGAGCTGGAACCGTTCCAGATGCTCACGATCCTTCAAAAAAACACGCGCCATTTATGCTAACCACAGATCTGGCTTTAAAAGAAGATCCTGAGTATTTAAAAATTTCAAAACATTTTCACGAAAACCCAGAGGAATTTGCAGATGCTTTTTCCAGGGCCTGGTATAAATTAACGCATCGTGATATGGGACCACTTTCCCGTTATCTGGGACCCGAAGTACCCTCAGAAGAACTTATTTGGCAAGACCCGATACCAGCAGCTGATTACGAATTAATAAGTGATAAAGATGTAGCTGAACTTAAGAAAATGATTCTAAATTCAGGATTAACAGTTTCTCAATTGGTTTCAACCGCCTGGGCATCAGCTTCTACATTTCGAGGTTCAGATAAACGCGGTGGTGCTAATGGGGCACGTATTCGATTGGAACCTCAACGGCACTGGGAAGTGAATAATCCACCGCAGTTACAGGAAGTATTAATGAAACTTGAAAATATTCAAAAGGAATTTAATGACGCTCAGCCAGGAAATAAAAAAGTTTCTCTCGCCGATCTAATCGTGCTTGGAGGTTGTGTAGGAGTTAAGAAAGCCGCCTCAGATGCAGGTCACGATATCGGTGTGCCTTTTATTCCGGGCCGAACTGATGCCACAGCTGAGCAAACAGATACAGAAGCATTTGAACCATTGGAACCAAATGCTGATGGCTTCCGAAATTATGCAAGAAATAGAGATAATGTGTCCGCTTCGGCAGAAGAAATGCTTGTGGATAAAGCACAGTTACTCACCTTAACTCCACCTGAGATGACCGTTCTAATTGGTGGCATGCGGGTGCTAAATACAAATTTTGATGATTCAAAGCATGGAGTCTTCACAAATCGTCCGGGACAACTTACCAATGATTTCTTTAAGAACATTCTTGATATGAGAACTACCTGGAAAGCTACGTCAGATTCTCAAACCGAATTTGAAGGTAGCGATCGTGCTACAAATAAAGTTAAATGGACAGGAACTCGCGTAGATCTGATTTTTGGATCCAACTCAGAACTTAGAGCTCTCGCTGAAGTCTATGCTTGTGAAGATTCAGAAGAGAAATTTTTAAAGGATTTTGTGAAAGCCTGGGATAAAGTAATGAATTTGGATAGGTTTGATCTCAAATAAATTAAAAATCCTATAGTTTAAAAAGCAGCCATATTTTTCTGGCTGCTTTTTTATAGATGGAAATAAGATATTACAACCTGATTCAAAATAACTTAAATTTGACTGGTACACGAATTAATTGCTATTCATTATACATTAATAATTATATAAATTTCAAACCACTTTCTTCATTAGAAAAAACACGATGAACAGTTTAAAAAAAATTCGTAATTTCATTTATAATCATAAAATAAATTAATATTGCTATTTTTTTGTATATTCTTATTTGAAAAGAGATAAAAAACAATGAAATTCGACCCCCAAATGGTGGATAAATCTACCCCCTACTCTTCTTTACTTAATGATGATGATTTGCTTCTGCAAACTCAAAAGGAGGAATTACCTATTGATTTCCCAAAATCCGGTAACAAAACCAAAAGTAATTTTAGCAATCTAACTGCATTTTGGAAAAGATTGGTTTCTAAGCCCCAAAGTTTACCTCAATCCTCAAATTCAAGTATAATTAGTATTCTGGAGGAGGAGAAAAATATATCCCCTACTCAAATTATAAAAACCGTTCTCTCTAAAAAATTAGAATTACCCCTTGATTCGATAAAACTTTCTAAGGCCCTGGAAAAATCTAATAAAATTTTTCACGAAGATTATCCCTTTGATTTTATCCTCGAGTATGAAGGTAAGAGGTTAGGTATGATCTTACTGGACAGGTGTTACAACTCAGAAAATGAGGAGAAACTTATTTATAGGTTTAACTCTGATTTAAAAAGTTTTGAAGGTTTATTTTAATCTTCTACACCAGTAACCTTCTTTTTTCTATTTCTTCCTCTAAAATATCAAAATTTTTAAAAGTCTTTCTAAAGGCACAAACTACCTTTTGTGATAAAGTGTTTCTTCAAAACCGATAAAAGACTTTTAAATTTTGTGGGGATATTATGCACGGTTAAGTTCAAAAATCTACACAATTACTCTTCTTTTTGCACTCAAGACTTTAACCTGTTAATTAAAAATTATTCGCATTTAGCCTATGATTACTACGTCTCCATTTATATAAGATAAGGCTTAATCTTCTTGGCATAATATTGACTATAACCTACCATATCAATTTATAAGTATTCTCTTACAAATTTTATAAAAAATTGATTTTTAGACCTTAAGAGTGCTCTTAGACGATTAAATTGCTTGTTTTATCGATTTTAATAATTAGTTTCGCCACAAAATTATTCGCCACAAAATATAGTTGAATGCCCCTATCCCTACACCCATATGAAATTCTTTATTCCAGTACTTTTTGTACTTACGTCCCTACTATGCCAAAGCCAAAAGACACAAAACAAAAAATCCAAAAATAAAAACTTACACTCCTCAATTAATGTAGCCGGCGATAATATTTCTAGCGCAGAGGGAAGTCTTTCCTATTCCTTAGGCCAGGTTTATTATTCATCTCATACTGAGGAGGGAATTATCACAACTAAATCTCCGAAAGGTTGGGATACCAATGTCGCCTATGATTTTGATCGAGAATACTCGAGTTTAATTGGTGGTATTAGAAAAATAGCTAACAATTCCTATATCATATTATAATGAAAACATTCCTTTACATATTACTTTTTACAAAATCTCCACGTTCGCCGAATAACAACGATACTCTTAGCGAAAAAATTCAATACAAAAAATGCAGTTTACACTGCTTTATTATTAACAAAACAAATAACAATATTTAAATTATATTATAATGAGAAATTTCATTTATATATTACTTTTTACAATAATATCCTGTTCCCCGGATAATGAGGATGCTATATTAGAGCAACAACTAACTTCCTCTGACACCCCAGAATCTATGAATTTAGAATCGAATCTGGATACAGATAATTTAATTACAGTCGAATATTTTGAGGATTCAGCACTCCT
>DATFJA010000280.1:0-5399 GCA_035269545.1 Salegentibacter sp. | reverse complement strand
CTCGTTAACGCTGCAAAATGTTTTGAATTGTAACTTTTAGCTCAAAAAGTTCAAAATTAACTAATTTAAGTTGAATCAGGAGTAAGCAGTATTATTAATTATCGAATAATAAAAAAGCCATACGGTAGGGCGTATGGCTTTTATTTTTAACTGCGATTCTAATTAGGCAGCGTGATAAATACTGTAATGATTCAGAGCTTCCTGGTAAAAACCCATGCTTTTTTCATCTTTCTTTAAGCAGGCTTTTAGGAAACGTTCCAGATCCTGGCACTCAAAAGTAATTCCAGTATATTTTCTTTTTCCTACAGGTATTTCTAAATCTACCGTTTGTTCTTTGTAGTTAATTCTTACATTTTTTGCGTCAAAATATTTTTTAATAATGGCGCGATGTAGAATTGTGTAATCTGAGTCGCCTTCTGAGTTTAAGTGAAAAATACTGTATGAGATAAGGCTTTTAAACTCATTAAGCGTAGCATTTGGGTTAGTATTGAGTTCCATAGGTGTTGGTTGTTATAGGTGTTAACTTCGGCTAAATTACACTTAGATTTCTTTTTCAATGTTAAAAAATTTTTAATAATACTATGATTAGCAAACATTTAACGACAAAAGGTTTTTTTTTTATTTTTATTAAAGTTTTGATACCGCGGATTGCAGGTATTCTCCCAGGGAGGAAATGGAGAATATCGCATAATCTTAGGAAGGAAGTTTTTTAGCTAATCGACAGTTATTTCTAGCGGGGGATGAAGATATCTGTCCTTATTGTCTAAGCAGGATGCATTAACATATTTTGTGCCCGAAACAGAGGTGATACCATATGAATCGTGAACATGACCGAAAATATGAAATTTTATTTGGCGATTTTGTAGTGTTTTCGATAAGGATGCGCAACCGGCATGTCTGCCATTATTCAATACATCATTAATTTTATAAGGTGGTGTGTGGGTAATAAGAACGTGAGTGTCGTCTGGAATTTGCTGCCAATGTTTGCTTATATTTTGGGTTTGATTAAAAGCCCAGGTGCCAATTCCGGGTGTTATTGGTGAGCCCCAAAAATTAATCTTATTAATAGTAATGCCTTCATTAAATAAATAAAACACATTCTTCGGAATTATTTCCTGGATTTCATTCTCTTTATTATTCTCAAAATAGAAATCGTGGTTGCCGGCAATAAATATTTTATACTGATGTGGCTGCGAAGCAAACCAATCTAGAAAATCTACTACCTCCCTTTTCGTGCCACCTGCAGTAATGTCGCCAGCATGAATTAGAATATCTCCATCTGGAATATCAATTTGGCTATGCTTATTATGAGTGTCTGAAATACAAATTAGCTTCATATTGGGAAATATAAAAAAAATCCGAAGAAATAAATCTCCGGATCCCGATGCCATAAAAAATTTACGAATCTAATCTTTCACATCTTCTTTCGAAGAAATATAATCTTTATCTCTAGGGAGTAATTTATTTGTTACTTTGGTTAAAGAAAAAGCAATAATTACCGCCGTTACCGCAAAAAACAAAAATTTAATCAAAAGGCTATCACTAAGCGCAAAGCTATAAACCGCTAGAAAAATTTCTACGGCTATGAATAATACTTTAATGCTTAATTTAAAAATCATGATTCTTTTAGATTATTTCGGCAAATATACAATCAAAAAACATTGGAAATTTTACGTTTATAGGCTTTTGCTAAAATTTAACGCAAAGAAAACTTTGGGGTTAAATTTTTAAGTTAAAAACTCTTAAACAACGGAGCTTAGTGATCCTAAAGTGTAAATTTCAGTTGTAAAAAATCACATTTTGAAGAAAGGATCTAAAATAATTCTCGGTTTTATTGTTGTTCTTGTTGTCATCGCTACAGCTGTTATTGGCGGTAATATTTTTATTGAAAATAAATTGAAAACGGCCCTGCAAAAAAACTTAAAAGGTGCTGAGTTTAATTATGAAGAAGTTAATGCGAGCCTTTTAGGTAGAAGCGCTTCCTTAAGCAAGTCGCTTTATAAGAAAGCTGGCATACAGATTACTGCTGAAGAAATAGAAATCGATGGGATTGATATTTTGGAATATCTAAGCAATAAAAAAATCGTGATTTCTACCTTAAAAATCACAAAACCTGAGGTCACAATTTATTCTGAAGCCCAAAAAGAAAAGGATAGTTCTAAAAATGGTGATTCAGCAAAATTAGACTTGTTAATTGAATCTATAGAGGTTGCTGATGGCAGCTTTGAAATAACTAAAAGTGATTCAGTTAAAGAGCAGCTATTTGCCAGTATTCCAACGCTAACTTTAAAGGATTTGCGCGTAGACCAGAAAACCTTAAAAAATGGACTCCCATTTAATTATGAGCAACTTCAAATGACTTCCGATAGTTTATTTTTTAACCTGGACGATCAACATGATCTATATGTTGAAAAGATACAAATGGATGGAAGCTCACTTGATATTAAAGAGATTGTAATTAGACCATTATATGGTAAACAGGAATTTCAGCAACATATTCCTTACGAGAAAGATAGGTTTGATTTAAACATTGAAGAATTGGCTCTTAATTCTTTTAGCTGGAATCTTAAAAATAATGCTCTTAGCCTAATAAGTGAGAATATAGAAATAGTGAATGGAGATTTAAAAATTTACCGTGATAAACGTGTGAAAGACGATACCCGTACAAAACCAATGTACAGCAAAATGATTAGAGAATTACCTGTCAAACTAAAACTTGATACGATAGAGGTGAAAAATCTTGCCATTCAGTATGAGGAGTTGGTTAAAGCTAAAAGAGGGGCGGGTAAGGTTACTTTCGAAAATTTAAACGCCAGTATCTATAATGTTACTAATATGGGAATTGCCAAAAAGGATTTTACTCGAACAGATATTGATGTGCAAACTCAATTTATGGGAGAAGCTAAGCTTAACGTAAATTGGAATTTTGATATTTCTAATAAAGCCGATGCTTTTACCATTTCTGGACAAATGGATAGAATTTCCAGCGAAGGAATTAACGAATTTATGGAGCCGGCTTTAAATATTAGAGCCGAAGGGGGAATTAGGGATATGCGATTTAATTTCGCAGGAAATAATCAGAGTTCTACTGGAGATATGAAACTCATCTACGATAATTTTAAAGTAGAAGTACTTCAGGACGAAGAAGAGGAAAAAAATAAGGTTCTTTCTGCCCTGGCAAATTTAATAGTGAACAACGAAGCCACCTCTGCAGAAAAAGAGCAGAAAAATATCAACACTCAGCGTACTCAAACCAAATCTTTTTGGAATTATTTATGGAAAAATATTAGAAACGGGGCTTTAAAATCTTTTCTCTAAATCTTAAAAGTAATCACAGGCATTTTAGCGTGATTTACTAAATCTTCGCTTATACTACCATTAAAGAAATGTGCTAAGCCTTTATACCCATGAGTGCCAATGCCAAGTAGGGTTTTCTGCTTTTTCATAGCAAAATTCAAAATTCCTTTTTCTACGGTTACATCATTATAGATGTGTATTTTATAATCTTCTACCTCAGTGCCTGAAACAAAATTTTCTATTCGTTCCCTAACTTCGGTACTGGTGATAAAATTATTAGGAGTATTGATAAACAGAATGTGAAATTTGGCTCCTGCTGTCTTTGAAAATTTATAAGCGGCCTCCAGGCTGTTTTTATTAGTGTTGTCTGCATCAGTAGCAAAAATAAAATTTTCGATATCAAACTTTTCATGCTCGTTCTTAATTACGAGTACAGGTGTTTTAGAAGAACGTACTACTTTTTCAGTATTACTGCCGATAAACATTTCCTTAAAACCACTGGCGCCGTGGGAACCCATTACTATAAGGTCGCATTTATACTCCTCGCTTACCTCCATAATTCCCTCAAAAGCCTGGTGGAACATTACCGTTTCGTGAACTTTAATATCTTTTAGAAATGGTTCAGACATAAGCTTGGCAAAACGCTGGTGAGCTAATTTCATAAAGAATAGAGATTCCGGTAAATTTTGGCTATTACTGCCACCTACGGGGTCTATAAGCTGCGTTGGTAATTCCAGCATATGCAAAAGATAAATTTCGCTATTATGTTTTTTTGCCAACTGGGCGGCTATTTTTAATGCGTGTTCAGCAGTATCAGAAAAGTCTGTAGGTACTAGTATCTTTTTCATTGTTTCTTCTAATAGTTTCAAAATGATTGTTTTATTAAAGTTAAGAATAAAATTTCATTTAAAGTCTGGTTTTCTTTCTCTGAAATTATTATTATATTTGCAGCGTTGAAACTAAAAAAGTACAGCGAGGGGACAAAAAGTCCCCTCTTTTTATAAGCTATGTTGCAGGATAAAGTAGAAAATTTGTTGAAGGAAGCTTTCCAGGAAAATAATTCACTATTTTTAATAGACCTTAATATCACTAGAGACAACAAGATTTTGGTTGTAATTGATGGTGATAATGGGGTTTCTGTCAATGATTGTATTGCGGTAAGCCGTAAAGTTGAACACAATCTTGATAGAGAGGAAGAAGATTTTTCTTTGGAAGTGAGCTCGGCGGGAGTTTCTGAACCTTTACGCCTGGAACGGCAATATCGTAAGAACCTTGGCAGAAAACTGCAGGTGACTACCAATAACGAAAAAATTGAAGCAACTTTAACTGAAGTAGATCAAAACGGGATTAAGCTAAACTGGAAAGCCAGGGAGCCAAAACCCGTAGGGAAAGGCAAGCATACCGTTCAAAAAGAAGCGGTGCTGCCATATTCTGAAATTACTGATGCTAAAGTTATGATAACATTTTAACCTCAAATTGATATGGAAAATATCGCCTTGATTGAGTCATTTTCAGAGTTTAAGGATGACAAATTGATAGATCGTGTAACCCTAATGGCCATCCTTGAAGATGTGTTTAGGAGTGCTTTAAAGAAGAAGTATGGTGAAGACGATAATTTTGATATTATTGTAAATCCAGATAAAGGAGATCTCGAGATTTGGAGAAACAGGGTTGTGGTTGCCGATGGAGAGGTAGAAGATCCTAACCAGGAAATCTCTCTTGCTGAGGCTAGGAAAATTGAACCCGATTTTGAAGTTGGTGAAGATGTATCAGAAGAGGTGAAACTTGTAGATTTGGGTCGTCGTGCTATTTTGGCATTAAGGCAAAACCTTATTTCCAAAATTCACGAACACGACAATACTAATATTTTCAAGCACTTTAAAGAGCTTGAAGGCGAAATTTACACCGCAGAAGTTCATCATATTAGACACAGGGCTATTATTTTGTTAGACGACGAAGGGAACGAGATCGTTTTGCCAAAAGATCGCCAAATTCCTTCAGATTTCTTCAGAAAAGGAGATAACGTAAAAGGAATAATAGAAAGTGTGGAGCTTAAAGGAAATAAGCCTACAATTATACTTTCCCGTACTGCACCGGTTTTC
>DATFJA010000279.1:0-7627 GCA_035269545.1 Salegentibacter sp. | reverse complement strand
TTTGATGTTCTTAATCTTCCGGAGAACTTTAAAGTGAGTATAATACCATCTGGTTGTTGCGGAATGGCGGGATCTTTTGGTTATGAAAAAGAACATTACGAAGTAAGTATGAATATTGGAGAACAAACATTGTTTCCGGCGGTTAGAAAAGCAAGCGAAGCGACCGTTATTTCAGCAAACGGCACCAGTTGTAGACACCAGATTTTCGATGGTACGCAACGTGAAGCCAAACACCCGGTAAGTATTTTAAGGGAAGCTTTAGTTTAATCCTTTTTTATAACAGTTACCGCAGCCAATAAAGGTTTTTGGAGGGGTTGCAGCTGACTGAAGTATTTGAGGTTCCATTTCTTATTTTCGTATTCAAGAAAGCTAAGATTTTCTACCCAGTCTCCTGAATTTAAATACAAGCAGGTTCCTTTTTTATTGGTTTTTCTTATAATTTTAGGCTGATGAATATGCCCACAAATCACATATTTGTACCCATTTTGAATGGCCAGATCTGAAACGGTTTTTTCAAACCTGGCAATAAACTTGCCGGCATTTTTTACGCTGGCTTTAATTTTTTTTGAAAGGGAATATTTCTTTTTATCCATTTTTACTAAAACCTGATTCAATAAGCGATTAATCAGGATTAAAAGATCGTAGCCCCAGCCGCCCAGTTTGGCGATCCACTTCGCTTTGTGAATTCCAACATCAAATACATCCCCGTGAAAAAACCAGGCTTTTTTGCCATCCAATTCCAAAACCAGTTTATCGGTAATTCGCAGATCTCCAATTTGGGTATCGCTAAATTTTCTAAGAAATTCATCGTGGTTTCCGGTGATATAAATCACCTCGGTTCCCTTACTACTGAGGTCGATAATCTTCTTGATTACCTCTAAATGAGTTTTTGGGAAATAACTTTTCCTAAACTGCCAGATATCGATAAAATCTCCGTTAAGTATCAATTTTTTAGGTTGTATACTTTCCAGGTATTCAATGAGTTCTGCAGCATGGGCACCAAATGTACCAAGATGTACATCTGATATCACTACTATTTCTGGTTTTCTCTTACTGGACAATGGAGCGAGTTTCTTTCCGTACAAATAACAGAAAAGTCGGGGTTTGAAACCTTCAATTAATTTTATTGAATATTTACCAAATCATTAATAAGTCAGCGGTTTGTTAGGTTAATATTAAATGGAGATACATTTTTAAATATTGCCTGAAAAAATTACATTTGTTCAAAATCAATAAAATGGCTGGAAATTCCTTCGGAAAACTTTTTAAACTCACCACTTTTGGAGAATCACACGGGCAGGCCATAGGAGGGATTATTGATGGGTGTCCTGCGGGAATTCAACTTGACCTGGAAAAGATACAGTCAGAACTAAATCGCAGGAAGCCGGGGCAATCGGCTATAGTAACTCAAAGAAAAGAACCTGATACCGTTGAATTTTATTCCGGAATTTTTGAAGAAAAAACTACTGGAACTCCTATTGGTTTTGTAATTAAGAATGCCAACCAGAAATCTAAGGATTATTCTCATATTAAAGACACATATCGCCCCAGTCATGCAGATTATACTTATGATGAAAAGTATGGTGTACGCGATTACAGAGGTGGCGGAAGATCTTCTGCAAGGGAAACTGCTTGTAGAGTAGTGGCAGGAGCTGTTGCAAAACAGTTTTTAAATGATATTCAATTTAATGCCTATACTGCTTCAGTAGGACACCTGGGAATAGATAAAAATATCAGAGATCTTGATTTTTCTCTTATAGAAACTAATGCTGTGCGTTGTCCTGATCCTGCTTCCGCAGAAAAAATGGAAGATTATATAAAGCAAATTAGAAAAGAAGGAGATACCATAGGCGGTACCGTGCAATGCGTAATTAAAAATATGCCCAAAGGCCTGGGAGAGCCGGTTTTTGATAAACTTCACGCCGAATTGGGTAAGGCAATGCTTTCTATAAATGCAGTTAAGGGATTCGAATATGGTAGCGGATTTGAAGGCACCAAAATGAAAGGCAGTGAACACAACGACCTGTTTAATGAAGATGGGACTACCAGAACCAATTTAAGTGGAGGAATACAGGGCGGCATTTCTAACGGAATGGATATTTATTTTAATGTAGCCTTTAAACCTGTGGCTACTATAATGCAAAAACAAGAGACTATAAATAAACAAGGTGAAAATGTTGAAATGCAGGGAAAAGGTAGACACGATCCCTGTGTTGTACCAAGAGCTGTACCTATTGTTGAAGCTATGGCCGCATTAGTGATCGCCGACTATTTACTTCAGAATAAAAGTTCAAAAATTTAATTTATTTAAATACTGAAATTTACTTAGCATGAAAAAACTTGCACTGCACTGGCAGATTTTACTTGGAATGGCTGCCGGGGTTATTTTTGCCCTTATTCTTACCAATTTTAGCTGGGGAGCAGAATTTATCGGAGATTGGATAAAACCCTTCGGTAATATTTTTATCAATGCTTTAAAGCTTATTGCAGTGCCGCTTATTTTGGCCTCTTTAATTAAAGGAATTTCAGATCTTAAAGATATTTCCAAGCTTTCTAAAATGGGAGCACGTACCATTGGAATTTATATTTTCACAACTATAATTGCGGTTACCATAGGTCTGGGTATGGTAAACCTTATTAAGCCGGGTAATGCGATTACTGCAGAAACACAACAGGATTTAATAGCGAGTTACGAGGGAGATGCATCAGGTGTTAAAGCAAATGCCGATAAACAAAGAGAATCTGGCCCATTACAAGCTTTAGAAGATATTGTTCCGGATAATATTTTCGCTGCCGCTGGTGATAATGCGAATATGCTGCAAGTAATATTCTTCGCCATTTTCTTCGGAATTGGTCTTATCCTTATTCCTGAAAAAACAGCGCAACCGGTAAAAGATTTCTTCGATGGTTTTAATGAAGTGATCCTTAAAATGATTGATTTAATTATGCTAGCGGCACCATATGGTGTTTTCGCTTTGCTTGCCGCCTTGGTCGTAGAATCACCAAGTACCGATCTTTTTGCCGCATTGGCAATGTATGGGGTTACGGTACTCATAGGTTTGGCTTTAATGATTGGTTTCTATATTCTTTTAGTATGGGTTGTTACTAAAAATAAACCATCTTTCTTTATTAACGGAATCGCTCCTGCACAGTTGTTAGCTTTTTCAACCAGTTCTAGTGCTGCTACCTTGCCGGTAACAATGGAAAGAGTAGAAGAGCATATGGGCGTAAGTAGGGAAGTATCCAGTTTTGTTTTACCAATTGGAGCTACAATAAATATGGACGGAACAAGTCTTTACCAGGCCGTTGCAGCTGTTTTTATTGCTCAAGCTTTTGGTATGGACCTTAGTATAGGTGCGCAATTGGGAATTATCGCTACGGCTACTTTAGCCTCAATTGGTTCTGCAGCTGTTCCCGGCGCAGGAATGGTAATGCTGGTAATAGTTCTTGCACAAGCGGGAATTCCAGAAGCAGGATTGGCGCTTATTTTTGCGGTAGACAGGCCATTGGATATGTGCCGAACTACGGTAAACGTAACCGGTGATGCCGCAGTCTCTCTTATGGTTGCGAAATCTGTAAATAAGATGGGACCTCCCAATGTAAAAGAATGGGATGACAATTACCATCCTGATCGAAATGAAGACGATATACCAAATACGGTTGAGGAGAAAGAAAAAGTTTAATCCAGAAATTTAGATTTTAATTCTGGTGTAGGGATCATACAGCTTTCTTTTTTACCATACCATTTGTAACGATTATTAGCCACAAAGTTGTAGATACCGTCGCGTAATCCTTCAGGTATAAACAGGAAGTTTTTAAGAAGGGAATATCCGCCGGAAAGTTCCCTGGAAATTTCCAGGGCTGCGGTAGATTTTTGGTAATAAGCTACCCCGGGATCGATTAAGATTATTGAATCTAATGCTTCTGGATCCATACCACGTTCTGCTACCAGTTCTTTACCAAAATCACTTTGTAATGAAGCAAAACGGAATGTATCTTTCTTATCGTGCTTAATGATAAAGGTTACCGCAGTATTGCAGAGATTGCAAACGCCGTCAAAAAGAATAATTTTTTTGTCTTTTGGTAATTCCATTCTATTTCTTTTTCATGGCCTGTACCAGCTCCAGTTTTTCCACATCTACCTGTGTGGTAAACATACCGTAGTTCACTGTAGCTTTTCCTTTTTCGATTCTATCTAAGGTCCCTACAGAACGGCTATCTTCTAATCTTACTCTATCACCGATCTTCGGATTAATCTTTGGTTTATTCGCTTCCTGCCGTTCTTTTTCAGTGATTTTGGCCTTTTCTTCTTTTTTCTTTTTCCGTATAACCGAAACCTCTTTTTTAACTTCTTGCTGAACTTTTTTCTCTTTTTCTTTCTGAATTTTTCGCTGCTTGGCCGATTCCTTTTTACGTTTGGAATTTTCTATTTCTACAAACTTCAAAAATTCACCAATCAGTTCTTTTTTCTTTTTATTATGAAAATATTTCTCACTAAGCTCATTCACCTTTTGCCCCATATAAATGAGGCGCTGGTTACTATCATATAATTCCTGATAGCTTTCCAGCTTCTGCTGGATCCTACTGTTGGTTTCTTCCAATTTATCTTTTTCCTGAGCTGCCTTTAATTCTTTTGTCTTTAAAGAATCTGTTGTTTTCTGAAGTTTAGAACGTTCTTTCTGAAGCTTGGCAATACTGCGGTCAAAACGTATTTTTCCTTTTTCAACCTTTTTACGGGAACGATTAATCAAGCTATAAGGAATTCCATTTTTTTGAGCAACTTCAAAAGTAAAAGAGCTACCGGCTTCACCTACCTGCAGTTTAAATATAGGTTCTAAACTACTGGAATCAAAAAGCATATTAGCGTTGCTCATATTGGGCATCTCGTTGGCCAGCTTTTTTAAGTTTGCATAATGCGTAGTTAGGATTCCGAAGGATTCCTTTTCATAAAAAACTTCTAGAAAAGTTTCTGCTAAAGCACCACCAAGTTCGGGATCACTTCCGGTTCCAAATTCATCGATAAGGAACAGTGTTCTATCATCACATTTCCGAAGAAAATAATTCATATTCTTGAGTCGGTAACTATACGTACTTAAGTGGTTTTCTATAGATTGATTATCACCAATATCAGTGAGAATTTTTTCAAAAAGGCACATTCTACTGTATTCGTGCACAGGTACTAAGATCCCACTTTGTAGCATAAGCTGTAATAAGCCCACGGTTTTTAAAGTGATACTTTTTCCGCCGGCATTAGGCCCTGAAATCACAATAATCCTGTTATCTTTTGCGAGTTCAATACTTTGCGGATAGGTTTTATCACCTTTTTTCTTATTGCTTAAATAGAGTAGTGGATGGTAAGCATCTTTTAGCTGAAGTTCCCTCTCTTTCGTGATCTTTGGCAGCAAGCCATTGGTCATTTCAGCATATTTTGCTTTTGCTGCAATTACATCAATTTCGCAAAGCAAATCCTGATAATCTATTAAGAGTGGTTTAAACGGTCTTATTCTATTGGTTAACTCTTTTAAAATTCGTTTAATTTCTTCTTTTTCTTCGTATTCAAGATTATTTAGCTCACGAGTATACTGGTAAGTGGCTTCAGGCTGAATATAAACAATGCTTCCGGTTTTAGAATTGCCTAAAATACCACCTTTAACCTTACGGCGATGCATTGCGCTAACAGCTAAAACCCTAACATTTTCTACTACACTTTCTCGAATTTCATCTAAATATCCATAGGAATGATAAGTGGTTAGCGCTTTGGCAAAACTCGAGTTTATCTGGCCTTTTACTGAATTGATGGATCTTCTAACCGATTGCAACAATGGGGAAGCATCATCTTTTAATTCCCCAAATTTGTCGATAACGCGGCCAATATTTTCTACAATTTCTTTTGTATATTCTACTTCCGAAGTTGTTTTGTACAAACTGGGATAATACTCTTCAAATTTCCTAAAAAACTTAATGTGGGTATTTACCGTTTCTGAAAGGCTGGAAATTTTCCTGAAGCTACCAACTTCCAGAATAGAATCTTCAATTTCTAGCGTTCGCAGTTCGTTTTTAATGGTTTCAAAACCGTGATTGGGGATTCGGCTCTCCCTGGTTTTAGAGCTTAAGTACTCATTGGTTTGGTGCAGTCCGAAAATTGTTTCATTCCCCGATTTATAAGGCTGAAGTTTTAAAGCTTTCTCCTTGCCGAGCCCAGTTATGCACAAGTCTGAAATTTGCTGGCAAACAACTGGAAATTCAAGGTCTATAAGGCTTTTTGATGCAATTTTGATCATAAATAAATTTCCCTACTTTTGAGGTCCTGCAAATTTACTTAATAAAATGAAGGTAGCGATACACCCCAGCTGGAAAAAAGAACTGGCTGATGAATTTGAAAAGGATTATTTCAAGAATCTTACAGAATTTGTAAAAGCAGAATACAACGAGAACACCTGCTATCCAAAGGGGAATGATATATTTTCAGCCTTTGATCATTCTATATTTTCTAATACTAAGGTAGTGATCTTAGGGCAGGATCCTTACCACGGGATAGGGCAGGCGAACGGACTTTCCTTTTCTGTCAATGATGGAATTCAAACGCCTCCCTCGTTGCAAAATATCTTTAAGGAAATAGAAAACGACCTCGGAAAACCTGTTCCAAACTCCGGAAACCTTGAGCGCTGGGCGAACCAGGGCGTATTATTGCTAAATGCTACGCTTACTGTTAGGGCTCACCAGGCAGGATCACACCAAAAGAAAGGCTGGGAGCAATTTACCGATAGGGTTATTGAGATTATTTCTGCAGAAAAAAAACACGTGGTTTTCTTGCTTTGGGGTGGTTATGCCAAAAAGAAAGGAGCCAAAATTGACTCCTCCAAACATCTTATTTTAACTAGTGGTCATCCTTCTCCTTTAAGTGCAAACCGTGGATACTGGTTTGGTAATAGACATTTTAGTAAAGCAAATACCTATTTAAAGAAAAAAGGGAAAGAACCTATTGATTGGTAATCTTAGAATCTGAATCCAAGATTTACGTTAAACTGGCCCACAATAGTTGGAGATTTTTCGGTAAACAAATTTCTACCTATTCCTGCCCCTAGATCTAAGAAGAAACCACCGGTGGAAACGAATTTACCACCCAAACCAAATCCAAGTGCGAAATCGGTATAATCTTGATATTCATACGAACCGTAACCAGAAGATGAATCGTACACATAGGAATCGTATTCACCGCTGGAAAGCATTCCGAAACCATGAACATAGAATCCGCGGGCATATTTATCGCTAAAGAAATATTTGTATTTGCCTGTTAGTGAAAAATCTTTATAAAAAGCATCATCCACGGATTCCCTGTCTTTGTTTAGAGCCTGGATAAAAGCCTCGATGGCCCAACTGGAATTTTTATCTATAATACGCTCATAAGTAAGATCTAAAGCGCCGAAAGCAACTAGATTAAGAGCACCTATGCTCAATTCGTTTTGCGTGATATCTCTTTTGTCGGGAGTTTGATTTTGTTCTGCTATGCTATCTTGTGCAAAAGTTAATGTAGAAATAAATAAAAATAGTGGTAAAAATAAATTTTTCATTTAATGGGGGATGATTGATGAATAATGGCTACAAATTATGAATAAATTCGGAAGAA
>DATFJA010000278.1:0-17961 GCA_035269545.1 Salegentibacter sp. | reverse complement strand
GCCGCCCCATTTCCAGGAACCTACAATGGGATAAATAATCGTGATATAGATCACAGAGAAAATCATGAAACTTCCCAGTTTTATTCGTTCTGCAACGGCCCCGGAAACTATAGTAGCCGCGGTTGCCGCAAACATACCCTGAAATAGAAAATCTGTCCAATAAGTGTATCCTTCGTTATAGGCTAAGTCTAAAGTACCATCTGCCATAGGGGCACTTAATCCAAAAAGATTAAAGAAGTAATCCGGGACTACTCCGGCAAAAAATGAGCCTGGATACATTAAATTAAATCCAAGAATAGCATAAGTAAGTAATCCGGCACAGATTATAAATACATTTTTAAACAGGATATTAATGGCATTTTTTTGTCTTGTAAGTCCAACCTCCAAGAGTGAAAATCCCAGGTGCATAAAGAAGACGAGGGCGGTACAAACCATCATCCATACATTATTAGTGGTAAGCAATTCCATAAAAGTAATTTTTTTATAATGAGTTGATTTTTTTAGGAAAGTGAGTCTTTTCCTTTTTCTTTGGTTCTTATACGATAGGCTTCTTCTACCGGTGTCACGAAAATTTTCCCATCTCCTACAGAACCTGTATGCGCGGCTTTTAATATTGTTTCTACCGTGCTGTCTACATTGTGATCTGATACCACGAGGGATATCTTACGTCGTTGGATATCGCTTGTGCTGTAAGAGACCCCACGGTAAACATGTCCCTGCTTTTCGTTCCCAACTCCGGTGACATCCCAATAGCTAAAAAAATTGACTTCGGTTTCATGAAGAGCTTTTTTAACTTCATCAAACCTGGATTTTCTAATAATTGCTTCTATTTTTTTCATAAAACCTGGATTTTAATGATTGTAAAATTAAAAAAATATCGTTTCACCCGTTAAATAATAGGGGTGTAAGCTTAATTATTACATATAAAACAGAAACAACCCCTAAAAAATTAGGGTTTGTTTTTGCAATAGGCTATGTTTTGCTGTATCTGTAAATTTCTGGATTCCTATGAGGTCAGTTTGGAGAGAAAAAGACCTAAAAAGACAGCTAAAATTCCAAGAATTATGCTTCCGAAGGCATAAAAGAAGAAATTAAGGTAGTCGCCGGAACGTAAAAGCGTTTGATTCTCAAGAGCGAAACTGGAAAAGGTAGTGAATCCGCCACAAAAACCTACGGCAAAGAATAGTACGATATTAGAACTAAAGAACTCGTGTCGGGCAGCGATGCCCAAAATAAGTCCTAGCAATAAACTGCCAAGTATATTTACGGTAAAAGTTCCGTAGGGTATAAAAAAGGTTTCTGAATTTAAACTTTTACTGATTAGGTAGCGCAATACACTGCCAAGGCCACCACCTAAAAAAATCAATAATAGCTGTTTAAACATGAGTGCTTATTTAACAGGAATGTAGAGGTGTGTAATCCATTTAGCAGGATTGGCCACTTGCTCTGGTGAAGTTAGGTGAACTTCAAAATTATGAGCATCCTCTATAACTTCAAGATCATTATCGGCAATATAGTTATACGCAGTATTCCAGGCTTCTTTTAAGTTTTTATAGTCACCTTTTAAAGTAGTTTTCAAAACTTTTTGGTTTGGTATAAACCCGTTTAAAATCTCACTTTCAGCGGGAGTAATTACCTCGCTGGATGTAAATATTCCTGCCGAAAAAATTGCGGTTCCCGATGTTTCATTCCATTCATTATAGAGTACAAATGGATTCCCGTTTTTCTCAATTCCATTTTTATCCATATAATTGGAAACTTCAGTAAACATAGGTGCCATCTTTTCATCTACCTGGCTAATTTTACTGGCAGTAGTGGTGTACATATAATAGCCGCCACCATGCTGAATAACACCATCTACATTGATAGTGTATTTATCCATTTTATTTAAAATAACGCTTTCCATATTGTTGAGACCTTTTTGAAACTTTGGGCGCATCATTTCAGTTATGCTTTGTTCCTGAAAGGTAAAAGCCAGCTTTTCCATAAAACTTTGATGACCTTTTATTCCCCAGGTAACTTCGGTGCCATTTTCAATCTCCTTGAACTCCCAGTAAACATCGCTTGTAGCTTCCCCAAAAGGTGTTTTAAAAGTAATTTCCTGTTCAATTCCTGAATATGGTTTAGCTGAAATAGTTTTTATTTCGCCATCACCGGCACTCTCGCTTTTCCAGGAATAAGAAGCACTGTCTCCACTGGTTTTCGCTCCATAATCAACGATCATATCATTGGCTTCTGCAGACCAAGGTTCCCAGTTTTCCCAGTTTTTAAGTTCGTTTACTTCCTGGTAAACCATTTCTACCGGCGCGGTAATTATTTTGGTTTCTTCAACTTGATAATCTCCATCTTTTGTAGCGATATAAATGGAACCTGCAATTATTACTATTAGTAGTAAAAAGAAAAGGTATTTGAAAATTTTCATATTGATTGCTTTAAAAACGAAGATACTTATTTTAACATTATTTGGTAACTAAGAAATTTAGGGATTTAAAAAGGTTTTAAGTATAAATAGTAAACCTATAAAGGCAAGAAAAGCCAGAAGTACCCAAATACTTCCTTTGTATTGTTTCCTGTGTAATGAAGTATCTTTTTTATAACTTATTACAATAATTATTACAAAAGCGACTACAAATATGCCTGCGAAAATGAGTTGGCCTGTGCTAAACATTTTATTTACTTTTATGCAAAGTTAAGATTTTAGGCTTAACCTGTTACTGATTTAAATTATAATAAAATGAAGAAAAGACTCGCCGCAGTAAGGGAATTTCATAAAACCTTTAAATTGGGAATTTCTGATTATCCGATAGCTTCTCTAGGTGCTCAAAAGAATAAATTGCGTTATGAATTAATGAAAGAAGAGAACGAGGAATACCTGGAGGCAGCAAGTAGCGGAGATCTTACCGAAGTAGCTGATGCCCTGGGCGATATGCTATATGTTTTATGCGGAACCATTATTGAACACGGGCTGGAACATAAAATTGAAGCGATCTTTGATGAAATCCAGCATAGTAACATGAGTAAGCTTGATGAAAACGGAAATCCAATCTATAATGAGAATGGCAAAGTGATTAAAGGGCCGGCTTTTGTTAGACCCAATATAGAAAAAGCACTTAAGGATTGATTTTTAGATTTTTAAAAACGAAAACGGTTTATTGTTTTAATGCAAAACTTCAAAAAATGAAATTTTCGATTATATTTCTCGTAATAACTCTTGTGGCTTTTGGTTGTAAGAACCCGGAAGATACTGATAGAACTTCGAGGAGCGAAGTAGAACAAGATACTGTAATAGAGAGTCAGACAGAAATACAAAAATATAAGAGCGATACCTGGAATTTCGCTTTTGAATACCCGGAAGATTTAATGGTTTCTGAAGGTCAGTTATCCCAAAACAGCAAGGTAATAAATGTCTATCCCGAAAGCATGAATATTTCTAAACCTCTGGCTATTCATGAAAAACCGGGAATTCCTTATATCGCTTTTTTGCCAAAGGGTTACGGTGTTGATGCTCCATCGGGAAGAAAAAAATCTATAAAAGATTGGAGTGCTAATCTAAATTTGTCTTTTAACGTAGACGAAACCGAATCCCAGGTTTATCTTCTCGAGAACGGCCAGCCCTGGGCATATTTTTTAAGATTTCATCAACCACCAAAAGGCTGGAATAAATACGGTGGTATTTTTGTGCATTATGCTGTAACTAATTTTAATGCTTCCTGTGTTTCTGCTAATGGCGAAATTATACCTATGGAAAAATGCGATCCTATAAGCGAAAATAAGGTCAGTTTTTCTGGTGAAGTAGAAGGGAAAAGTAAGAAGAAGATAGATATGGTGTTAGAATCACTTTATTTTACCAGAGGAGATACTGAAGCACATAAAGATATCTCCGATCTTATTAAAGTGGAAAAGCCTTTGCCTAATATCGGAATTACTTCTCCTTTAGAAATTAAAGGAAAAGCTCGTGGTAGCTGGTTTTTTGAAGCCGAAGCTCCGGTGAAACTGGTAGATGAAAATTATAAAGTTTTGGCTGAGACCTCTATAAAAGCCGAAGGGAAATGGATGACAAACGATTTCGTTCAATTTTCTGGTGAAATAAATTTCGAAAACGCTCCAGATGGTGAAAGAGGCTATCTAATCTTTGAGAAATCTAATGCTTCCGGCAAGCCTGAACTGGATAGAAAATATACTTTGCCGGTATTGTTCCCGCCGAAATAGTTTGTGTCAACCTGAACTTATTTCAGGCTTTATACCCAAAAAAATTAAAGATCTTACGCAGAAAACTTCATAAAAAAACCTCACAGGCTTTTTAACTCTGTGAGGTTTTATATTTAATTTTTTTGCTAAGGTTATTTTACTAAATACCTCCAACCATGCTTGTCTTCAGCCTGATTGTATTGAATTTTCATTAATCGGTCTTTAAAAGATTTTCCGTATGAATCCTCTAATTTTGGGAGTTCAAATTTCTCGCCTTTATAACCAAAGCCAGAAATAGGATTAATTACTGTCGCAGTTCCGGAGCCAAATATTTCTTTTAACTCACCTTTTCGTGCAGCTTCTACAATTTCAGAAACTTTTACTCTTCTTACTTCTACTTCAATATTAAGGTCTTTTGCGAGGTCTATTACACTTTTTCTTGTAACCCCATCTAAAATTCTATCGCTGGTTGGCGCAGTAACCAGTTTGTCACCAATTCTGAAGAAAATATTCATTGTTCCGGCTTCTTCCAGGAATTCGTGTGTATTGGCATCGGTCCAGATTATTTGCTGAAAACCGGCATCCTTTGCAAGGTTGGTAGGATAAAATTGTGCTGCATAGTTTCCTGCAGCTTTTGCAGCCCCAACACCACCATCGGCAGCACGGCTGTATTTTTCTGAAAATTGAACTCTTACTTCCCCGCTATAATAGGCCTGAGCCGGAGAACAAATAATCATAAATTTATACCTGGTAGCAGGATTTGCTGAAACGCATTCTTCCGTCGCGATTACAAAAGGGCGTATGTATAGTGAATTTCCAAAACCTTTTTTGATCCAGTCTTTTTCAAGTTTTAATAGTTCTTCCAATCCGTTGAAGAAAAATTCTTCCGGAAATTCAGGAATAGCTAACCTGGCGCTGGATTTATTGATACGTTTAAAATTTTCTTCTGGTCTAAAAAGCCAAATTTGGTCGTCTTCATCTTTATAGACCTTCATTCCTTCAAATACTGCCTGGCCGTAATGAAATACTTTGGCTGAAGGATCAAGTTGTATTGGTCCGTAAGGTTTAATTTTAGGATTTTGCCATTCCCCATTGGCATAATCGCATTCAAACATATGATCTGTGAAAATCTCGCCAAAAACCAGATTATCAAAATTTACTTCTTCAATTTTAGATTTTTGGACTTTGTTAATTTCAAGCTGGTTAGTATCGTATTTCATTATCATTAGTTTAGTTAACAAATTTACCCAAATTAAAACAGAATCAAAATCTAAAGTTTTGGTAAATTTGTTTGCCTACAAGGTTTTAACCAAAAATAAGAAAATGAGAAAAATTGTATTTATACTTAGCTTATCACTAATTTTTACAGCTTGTAAAAACGAAAATTCGAATAAAGAAGATGAGGTTTTAGCTGAAGTAATTTCTGATTCCTACAAATCTTTCGGGACTGAAATTTCTGCAGAAAATGCCTTGACTAAAGCCGAAGCCCTGGAGAAATTTAATTCCTTAAAACCAGGCGATACCTTGGATCTTAAATTTGCTTCTACAATTAATAGTGTTTGTAAAATGAAAGGTTGCTGGATGATTTTGGAACTTCCGCAAGAAGAAGAGGTTAGGATCACTTTTAAAGATTATGGTTTTTTTGTGCCTAAAGACAGTCAAAATACAGACGTAATTGTTGAAGGAAAAGCCTTTTTAAACGAAATGTCGGTAGAAGATCAAAAACACTTTGCTGAAGATGAAGGGAAATCTGAAGCTGAAATAGCTGCAATTACTTTTCCGGAAATTACCAAAGCTTTCATTGCTAAAGGAGTACTTTTAAAAGAATAAATTGGAAAGAAAAATCGTTAAAACCAGCGATGGTTCGGTAACTATACATTTAAGTGAGTGGGACGAGCAATACCATTCCAAACATGGAGCGATCCAGGAGGCACAACACGTTTTCATAAAGATGGGTCTGGAATATTGGGTTGGTTTGAACAAAGAGAAGAGCCTTTCTATTCTGGAAATAGGTTTTGGTACCGGTCTTAATGCGTTTATCACTTTTCTTGAGGCTAAGAAACTTCAGTTAAATGTAAATTATACGGGTGTAGAGGCTTATCCTGTTTTGGAAAGTGAAATTGCCAATTTGAATTATGCTGAAATGCTTTCCGCAGAAAATAAGATGGATTATTTTCAGAAAATGCATCAGATACCCTGGAACATACCTGCCAGTATAGCTGAATATTTTCAGCTTGAAAAACAACAGAAGCGTTTCGAAGAAATTGAAGAAATAAATAAATACGATTTGGTGTTTTTTGATGCTTTTGGGGCCAGGGTTCAGCCCGAACTTTGGACAGAAGAAATTTTTGCTAAAATGTATGCTGCAATGAAAACGGATAGTGTTTTAGTTACTTATTCTGCAAAAGGGAGTGTGAGAAGAGCTATGCAAACTGCAGGTTTTATAGTTGAACGGCTTCCCGGACCACCGGGCAAACGTGAAATGTTAAGAGCTTTAAAAAACTAACCGGAATCCTTGTTAAATAGGTGATAATATTTAGCTGAGGTGTATTGTTGTTGCTATCTTGTAAAGAAAAATGCGTGTACTAATTACAGGAGCTACCGGCTTAATTGGATCAAAAATTAGCCAGCTATGTCGAGATAAGGGAATAGAAGTCCATTATCTTTCTACCAGTAAAGAAAAGCTAGAAAAGAAAAAAGACTACAAAGGCTTTTATTGGAATCCCAATGAGAATAAAATTAATACCGATGCTTTGGAAGGCGTCGATGCTATTATAAACCTTGTAGGCGCCAGTATTGCCGAACGGTGGACGCCAGAGCAAAAAAAGAAGATTCTAAAAAGCCGAACTGAAACAGCTGACTTACTCTACAAATGTTTGCAGGAAAACGAGCACCAGGTAAAAAACATCGTTTCTGCCAGTGCTATAGGTATTTATCCCAGTTCACTGGAAAAGTTATATACCGAAGAGGATAAAGGAGTAGATGACTCTTTTGTAGGTGAAGTTGTAGTAAAATGGGAAGAGGCCGTAGATAATTTTAAAGACCTGGGCATTGATGTTGCTAAGATTAGAATTGGTCTCGTACTTGCCGAAGATGGCGGAGTACTCCAAAAATTAAAGGAACCGGTGAATTTTAATGTGGGCTCGCCGCTTGGTAATGGCAAGCAATGGCAATCCTGGATTCACATTGATGATATAAGCGGTATCTTCATGTTCGCCTTAGAAAATCAACTAACTGGAATTTATAATGCAGTAGCTCCTAATCCGGTTACCAATAAAGAATTAGTTAAGCAGGTCGCTTCACAAATGGGGAAATCGGTTTGGTTGCCTAATGTTCCCAAGTTTGCCCTAAAGTTGGCATTGGGAGAAATGTCACACATCGTCCTGTCAAGTCAATTGGTGAGTAGTGACAAAATAGAGCGCAAAGGTTATACTTTTAAATATGTAAATCTTGCTAAAGCTCTGCAAGATTTGATAAGTAAATAAGAAATAAGGATAAAAAAAGGCTGTCAAAAATTTTGACAGCCTTTTTGGTATTCAAATTATGAATCTTATTAAGCTTTAGTAGCTTTTAGGTTGATTTTTAAAGTAATATCATCACTTACAAAGTTATCTCCTAATCCGTCAAAAACAGATTTAGAACCAAAGTTTACGTTCCAGTTTGTTCTGTCTATACTAAACTCTTCGCTGGTAATTTCAATACTATCTTCAGATTGATTAATGCTAACCGGGAATGTAATGTTTTTGG
This sequence comes from Salegentibacter sp., assembly GCA_035269545.1. Classification (GTDB taxonomy): domain Bacteria; phylum Bacteroidota; class Bacteroidia; order Flavobacteriales; family Flavobacteriaceae; genus Salegentibacter. The sequence goes on along the minus strand of DATFJA010000278.1, from coordinate 10,026 downwards.
TTTCCTCTTTTATAGTAAGGTTACCAGATAACATTTTTTGACCTTCTTTCTCAGTAACCTCAGTCACTTCAAAAGTAGCTTCAGGGTATTTTTTAGCATTAAAGAAATCGCCTTCTTTACCTTCCACAGTTCCCATCAAGTGAGCTTCAAGATCTTTTTTGTCTTTCCCTTCTAGGTCAGTAACGTTAATAGATTGCATATCAATAGCAAAAGTTCCACTTTGAATAACACTGTCATTAGCGCTAAAAGTTCCTTCTGCAAGTTTTATAGTTCCGGTATGAGTATTTGTTGGTTTACTTCCTTTCCATTCAATAATAGAAGCTGCCGTATCTACTTTAAACTCCATAGCTTCGGCTTGTGCGGTTGCTGCGTCTTTAGCTTCTGAAGTTTCAGCCTTGTTTTTATCGTTTTTACATCCTACAACTGCGAGTAAAAAAGCTGCAATTACAAAAGTGCTTAAAATTGATTTTCTCATGCTGTTTGTTTTTAGTTTTATTTTAGTTTGCAAAACTACATAAACTTGAAATTTGTGAATGCTAAATGTTTACTAAATAATATGAATGACATTTTGACACCGAGGCATTATTGGCAATGATTTTGACCCGTTGAGCGTGTATTAAAATGCAATAATGATGAGCAAGAATAAAAAAGATATAAGAGAAGAGCAACAGGATCAGCCTGTTAAAGATCAGATAGAGGATGTTATAGATGAGGCTATAGAAGAGGTTGAAAGCGAGAAGGAAGATAAGGAGAACGAAGAGGAAAGCCCCGAACTTACTGAAGAAGAACAGCTAAAGGAAAACCTTCAAAAAGAAAAAGATAAGTTTTTACGTCTTTTTGCCGAATTTGAAAATTATAAGAGAAGAACCTCAAAAGAACGTTTGGAATTGTTCAAAACTGCCAATCAGGAGGTGATGACCGCCATGTTGCCAGTATTAGATGATTTTGACAGGGCTTTAAATGAACTACGCAAAGCTGGTGATGAAAACCTGGTTCATGGAGTAGAGCTTATCCATAATAAATTTAAAGAAACGCTTAACAGTAAAGGTCTTGAAGCAATGAACGTGCAAAAAGGTGACGCTTTTGATTCAGAAATTCATGAGGCTATAACTCAGATTCCTGCGCCTGAAGATAAGCTTAAGGGCAAGATAGTTGATGTAGTAGAGCGTGGTTATAAACTTGGAGAACGCATTATTAGGTTTCCTAAAGTAGTAACCGGCAAATAAAAAGCTTTTTAGAATTCGCAAAACGAGACCATGAAAGAAGATTATTACGACATATTAGGCATAAGTAAAGGAGCTTCAACTGCCGAAATTAAAAAGGCATACCGAAAAATGGCCATTAAATATCACCCAGACAAGAATCCGGGAGATAGTGAGGCTGAAGAAAAATTTAAAAAGTCGGCTGAAGCCTACGAAGTACTAAGCAATGAAGATAAACGAGCCCGTTACGACAGGTTTGGTCACCAGGCCTTTGAAGGTGGCGCCGGTGGCGGAGGCTTCGGCGGAATGGATATGGATGATATATTCAGCCAGTTTGGAGATATCTTTGGTGGTGGCTTCAGTGGCGGCGGAGGCTTCTCTGGTTTTGGCGGTGGCTTTGGCGGTGGCCAAAGGCGTGCTAAAGGAAGTAACCTTAGAATAAGGGTGAGTCTTACTTTGGAAGAAATAGCCAACGGCGTTGAGAAGAAAATAAAAGTAAAACGAAAAGTACAGGCGCCGGGCACTACTTATAAGACCTGTACTACCTGTAAAGGTACGGGGCAGGTAACAAGGGTAACTAATACTATATTAGGTAGAATGCAAACCGCTTCCCCTTGTACAGCTTGTAGTGGCTCTGGTCAAATAATTGATAAAAGACCACCTGAAGCAGATGCTCACGGATTGGTGCAGAAAGAAGAAACGGTTTCTATTAAAATTCCTTCAGGAGTTGAAGATGGAATGCAATTAAAAGTTTCTGGTAAAGGTAATGATGCCCCTGGAAATGGAATTCCTGGCGATTTACTTGTGGCTATAGAAGAGAAAGAACACCACAGCCTGCAAAGAGAGGGAGACAACCTCCACTACGATTTGTACATTAGTTTATCTGAAGCTGTTCTGGGATCATCAAGAGAGATAGATACTGTTACAGGAAAGGTGAGAATTAAAGTTGAAGAAGGAGTACAATCTGGAAAAATCCTTAGACTTAGAGGAAAAGGAATAGGTAATCTCAACGGCTATGGAAAAGGAGATTTGCTGGTTCATGTTAATGTATGGACTCCTAAAAAACTAAATAAAGAACAACGTGATTTCTTCGAGAGAATGGCTGAAGACGAGAACTTCGAGCCTAATCCAGAGAAAAGTGATAAGTCATTTTTTGAAAAAGTAAAAGATATGTTTTCTTAGACCCCCGTGTCTAAGAAAAAATTTATATATTTGATTATCACTAAGTCTTTTAGTGATAATTTTTCTTTTTCATAGCAATTTTTTTCCCATCCTTAATTTATTAAGGGTGGGTTTTGTTTTTTAGAGCATTTAGGAAATCAATTTTTTTTCTGAATGAAGACATCTCTCGTGCTATTTCAATATATTTACTCAGCAAGGAAGCATTTAGAAATGCTCTGAAGCTTGAGACGAGACTCAATTTTTTTCAAAATTAATGCCTTGTAGGTTTTACAACAGGGAATTTACTTATATCAACAATTACATGGAAAACCTCTTAGTAGCAGAAAATATTTATAAGCAATTTGGCAATTTTACTGCACTAAACAACGTCTCAATAGCTATTCCACGCGGTAGTATTTTTGGTCTTTTGGGGCCAAATGGAGCCGGAAAAACTACGCTGCTTAGAATAATCAACCAAATAACTATGCCAGATAGGGGTCAGGTTTACTTAGATGGTAAACCCCTGCATCCTACAGATATTGCGAATATTGGTTACCTGCCGGAAGAACGCGGGCTTTACAAATCTATGAAAGTTGGAGAGCAGGCACTTTATCTGGCCCGTCTAAAAGGACTTTCTAAGGCCGAGGCTAAAGAGCGACTGGAATATTGGTTCGAAAAATTACAAATTGAAGGATGGTGGGATAAGAAGATCCAGGAGCTTTCTAAAGGTATGGCTCAAAAAATACAATTTATTATTACCGTTTTACATCGTCCTAAATTGCTGATTTTTGATGAGCCATTCAGCGGATTTGATCCCGTAAACGCAGGTTTAATTAAGAACGAAATCCTTCAGCTTAAGGAAGAAGGAGCAACGATACTTTTTTCTACACATCGAATGGAAAGCGTAGAGGAATTATGCGATTATATGGCATTAATTCACCAGTCTAATAAATTGTTGGATGGCAAAGTCTCAGAAATTAAAAGAGCCTATAAATCCAATACCTATGAAGTTGGTCTGGAATCCGAAAATAATAAAGCACTGTACAAGGAATTAAAGGAAAAATTTGTGATCGGGAATACTAATTTTAAAAGTATAAACGATGATCTTAAATTGACAATACAATTAAATAATGATGAAACCCCAAATCAGCTTTTAGATTATCTAATTGGGAAAGCAAGGATAAACCATTTTGTGGAAGTTATCCCTTCAGTAAACGATATTTTCATTAAAACTGTCACTCAAAATGCGTAATCTAAAACTAATAATTCAGCGTGAATATCTGGCGCGGGTGAGGAATAAAACCTTCATTATCATGACTTTTTTAAGTCCGTTGATTTTGGTAGGAATGTTTGCTTTAATCGCTTATTTGAGTATGCTTAACAGCAGCGAACAGCGTATTATTGGATTGTATGATGAAACCGAAATGTTTGCTTCAGAATTTAAAGACCAGGAACAGGTTCAATATTTAGATCTATCTGGTAAATCTTTCGAAGAAGCAAAAAAAATGGTGAATGAGCAGGAATATTATGGACTCATCTATATTCCAGAAAACCTTGATAGGAATGTAGAAGGTGTTCAGTTTTTTGGAAAAGAATCACCCGGCCTGGGAACTATTCAAGCCATAGAAAAAACTATTGCCGATAGGCTTACACGAGAAGAGCTTCTTGAACGTGGCATTGATGTAAACCAGTTGAATGAAGCCAAAACCGAGGTTAGAATTGAAATACAGAATTTCTCTGGAGAGCGTACCTCAAAAATGTCCAATTATATTAAAATGTTCTTTGGTGGTGCAGCAGGTTATTTGTTAATGATGTTTATTATCATATATGGTAATATGGTTATGCGCAGTGTGATTGAAGAAAAAACCAATAGGATCATTGAGATCATTGTATCATCAGTTAAGCCTATTCAACTTATGATGGGTAAAGTATTGGGGACGTCTTTAGCGGGAATTACGCAATTTACTATTTGGGTTCTTCTTGCCGGTGTTTTGGCAATGACTTCATTTTATGTTTTAGGGATAGATATTTTCACGGTTCAGAAATCCCAGCTAGAGACCGTTGAACAAATAGCACAACCAGAGATAGCTCAATTGGTTATGGATGTAATTAATTTACCAATTCTAAGCCTGGTTATATTCTTCCTTATTTACTTTATTGGGGGATACTTTTTATATAGTGCGATATATGCGGCTATTGGTGCTGCCGTAGATAGCGAAACCGATACTCAGCAATTTATGTTTCCGGTTATTTTACCATTAATGCTAGGGATTTATGTGGGCTTCTTTTCGGTAATCGAAAACCCGCACGGTAGCGTTTCTACTATTTTTTCTATGATTCCGCTTACTTCGCCTATCGTGATGCTAATGCGTATACCATTTGGCGTGCCGTGGTGGGAATTAGCTATTTCAGTTGGGATTTTAGTTTTCACCAATTTTGGGGTAATATGGCTTGCGGCCAAAATTTATAGAGTAGGAATTCTTATGTACGGTAAGAAGGCGAGTTATAAAGAATTATTTAAATGGCTTAAATATTAAAAGATGCAGCAGGAGGAAAGTTCAGAAACTACCGACGTTATAAAAGAGGTTGTTGAAGAGAATATTTGGGGGAGTATCGTAGATTTTTGGAATTTTGTTTTATTTCCAATTGAAACCGGTGGGAATACGGTATATATTACGATAGGAGACATTCTGCTCGTTATTTTTGCATTTGTTATTACCAGCGTTGTACTTAGGTTAATAAGGTCTTTTATTACAAATAAACTACAAGAAGGAGACAAACTTAAGTTTATAAGTATTTTTAAATTTATAAAGTACTTCGTCTACCTTGTAGTGATCCTCATTACTCTTAGTTCCGTAGGAATAAATATCACGATACTTTTAACAGCATCAGCTGCACTTTTTGTAGGTATAGGTCTGGCTTTACAGGAGTTTTTCCAGGATATTATTGGAGGTGTTTTTATTATTTTAGATAAATCTCTTTTAGTTGGTGACGTGATAGAGATGGAAGGAAGAGTGGGACGTGTTTTTCAAATAAAACTTAGAACTACGCGCGCATTAACTCGGGATGATAAGGTGATGATAATTCCCAATCATAAGTTTATGAGTGATGTAATTTTTAACTTCACTCAAAATCACGAAACTACAAGAGAATTTGTTAGCGTTGGGGTAGCTTATGGTAGTGACACTAGAAAAGTTGAAGAAATCTTATTGAAAGTTGCTGCGGAAAATAAAGATGTTATGGAAAGTCCAAAACCTTTTGTGCTTTTCGAGGCTTTTGGAGATTCTTCATTAAATTTCTCTCTTCATTTCTACGTGACCGATAGTTTTGTAGATCCTAAAATAAAGAGTCAGCTTAGGTTTAAAATAGACGAAGAATTTAGAAGAAATAAGGTTACAATTCCATTCCCACAACGGGATGTGCATTTTTACCCTACTAAAAACTATACCCGAAATTTATCGAAAGATGAATAAGGCCTGGAAACTTATTGCTTTCCTTTTGCTGGGAGTACTAACTCTTCCGGCTATAGCTCAATCTACAGATTTAGCGCGAATAGAATATACTTATTTTCCCCAATCAGATTCAGATAATTCATTTAGGAGGTTTAGAACATTCATAAATTTTCCAATAAAGCTTAATGATAAAGGAGCTTATTTAATCCCCGGAGTAGAATACCGAAATGTAAATTTTAAATATAGAAATGATGAGGCTTTTTCTACCAATAATCTTGATCATTTCCAATCTTTTACCGGCAAAGTAGGTTATACATTTAAATTGAATGAATTATGGCGTTTTGGAGCTGAAACAGGAGTGAAGGTTGCATCTAATTTTACAACCGGCGAATTGGTGAAAGATGATTTTATTTACACCGGCTCAATATATTTCATTAAGATAAAAGAAGATGAACGCTATATAGAACCCTGGCGTTTAATTTTTGGATTAAGCTATACAACAACCACCGGGTTTCCGTTTCCGCTACCGGTTATAAATTATTATAAACGTTTCGATGAAAAATGGTCTTATGGTTTAGGTATACCAAAAACCAATTTAAAATATTATTTTAGTGAAAAACATCAGGTGCAGGGATTTGTGACTTTGGATGGTTTTTTTGCCAATGTTCAGCAAAATTTTAATCCATTTCCGCAAACCAGACCTGGTGCAAATCGCCTTGCTGAAAGTATGTCAATGACCATTGTATTAAGTGGTTTGGGATATCAGTATGATTTTACCGATCATATTTCATTTTATTTATATGCCGGTTATACAGTGATTAACGATATAAGGTTGAGAGATGAAGACAGGGAAGATTTATATACAATAGACAATACCAATACATTCTATGCCCGAAGCGGGTTAAAATTTAGTATTTTGTAATATGGCACGTATTTTATTAATTGAGGACGAAGCAGCAATTAGAAGGGTTTTAGTAAAAATCCTAACCGAAGAGAGTGAACACTACGAAGTTGAGGAAGCTGTAGACGGTCTTGAGGGAATTGAAAAAATAAAAGATCAGGATTTTGACCTGGTACTTTGTGATATCAAAATGCCCAAAATGGATGGGGTAGAAGTACTGGAAGCTATAATGAAAATCAAGCCCGAGATTCCTGTAGTAATGATCTCTGGACACGGCGATCTTGATACAGCGGTGAATACCATGAAAATGGGCGCCTTTGATTATATTTCGAAACCACCAGATCTTAATCGCTTATTAAATACAGTAAGAAATGCTCTGGATCGTAAAGAACTGGTTGTAGAGAATACAAGATTAAAGAAAAAAGTAGGAAAGAATTTTCAAATGATCGGTGAATCTGAAGAAATTCAACGTATAAAGGAAGTTATAGAAAAAGTTGCTCCTACAGATGCTCGTGTTTTAATAACAGGGCAAAATGGTACAGGAAAAGAGCTCGTAGCACATTGGTTACATCAAAAAAGCGACAGGTCTAAAGGACCAATGGTAGAGGTGAACTGCGCCGCGATCCCTTCAGAATTAATAGAGAGCGAACTCTTTGGGCACGTGAAAGGTGCTTTTACTTCGGCTAATAAAGACCGTGCAGGTAAATTTGAAGTTGCTAATGGCGGGACAATATTTCTTGATGAAATTGGAGATATGAGTCTTTCGGCACAGGCTAAAGTTTTACGTGCACTTCAGGAAAATAAGATTTCACGTGTAGGTAGCGGTAAAGATATTAAGGTAGATGTACGCGTGGTAGCGGCAACTAACAAAGATCTAAAAAGAGAAATTGAAGACAAGAAATTTAGAGAAGATCTTTATCACAGGCTGGCTGTCATTTTAATTGAAGTACCATCCCTGAACGAACGTCGGGAAGATATACCTTTACTTATAGATTATTTTAGCGAAAAGATCTCTGCCGAACACGGTTCAAGTAAAAAAGAGTTTACCGAAGGTGCTTTGAAAACCCTTAAAAACTACGACTGGCGAGGGAATATACGTGAACTTCGCAATGTAGTAGAGCGTTTAATTATACTTGGAGGCGATAAGATAACAGAGGAAGATGTAAATCTCTTTGGAAGCAAGTTTTAGAAGATCTCTAATCCTTTGTAGGCGGATTATATCTTAAAAAGTACATCGTATCCCCACTTGGGTGTTGCCATTCGTGGAATAACTCAAATCCAAAGCGTTGGTACACAAGGGCGTTTTTACGCATTCTTGTTTCAGCATAAAGAGGAACTTGATATTCTTTTGCCTGCCTATAAAATTCATCTTTCATTTCTTTGCCTACCTGGGTGTCAGCTCCGCGAGACTCGGCTAATATTCCCCAGAACCAGCAATAAAGATATTCGCCATTTTGAGGGCGTTGTTTTTTAATGTAGTTCTGATTTTTAACAATGCGGTATGCATTTTTTATCCCGGTAACATTTAAAACCAGGCCTATTTGCGAGCGGATATCTTTTAGAAAGTTATCGTCCTTCTTGCTAGTTTTAAATAAAATCGCGATTCCCATTCGGTTATCAGAAACAATAAGAGCATCTTTTTCAATGGCTTTTTCCACCATATGAGTTGCAAGATATTCGAAACGTTTATGCCGGTTTCCACCTTTTTTTACAATATCCATAGAAGATGGAATTTCCTTTAAAAGGCTGGTAACTTTGGTGATAATTTCCTCTTTCTCTACTTTATTCAAACTGCTAGAATTTAGCGGCGAAGATATAAAATTTATCTTTTTTTATCTTATTAAAATTCCCTATAAATGGTAGGTAGCTTAATTTCAGGCATATTCTTTGTTTTATCTTTTTTGAGTTAATTTTTTGAAGTTTCTAATAAAAAATCAAACTATTACGAATAGCTTCCGAAGGAATAATTATTTTCGTAAATATTAGTTTAAAGTAAATCACACCCCTATAAATGAAAAAATATATTTTTGCTGCATTCTCAATATTCTTTAGTCTAAGCTTATTTTCCCAGGCTCCGCAAGAGGAAGATTCCCTTAAAATTCGTGAAATCTATGATACTGCTTTAATAAAGGGACAGGCTTACAATTGGTTGGATCACCTATCTAATAATATTGGTGGTAGATTGTCTGGTTCGCTAAATGCGCAAAGAGCGGTAGAATATACCAAAGCTGAATTAGAAGATTTAGGACTGGATAAAGTTTGGCTGCAACCGGTTATGGTGCCAAAATGGACACGGGGTGCACGAGAGCACGCTTATATTCAAACCGGTCCTGGTATGACTACCGAGGTAAATATAACTGCTCTGGGAGGATCTGTGGCTACGAGTCCGGGTGGCTTGAAAGCTCAGGTAATAGAGGTTCAGGGAATTGAGGACCTCGAGAATTATAAAGATGAAATAAGAGGAAAAATAGTTTTTTATAACCGCCCTATGAGACCTGAACTTATTCAAACTTTTGAAGCTTATGGCGGTTGCGTAGATCAGCGTTATTCTGGTGCTCAAGCTGCCGCGAAATATGGTGCTGCAGGAGTGATTGTTCGTTCTTTAAGTCATAAAATCGATAAATATCCACATACCGGATCTATGAGCTATGGGGATTTACCGGACGATAAAAGAATACCTGCTGCCGCAATTAGCACTCAGGATGCCGAGTATCTCTCCGGAATCTTAAAACTGAAAGAAGACCTTGAATTTTATTATAAATTAAGTTCGGAGAATCATGGAGAAGTACAATCTTATAATGTGATTGGTGAAATTACTGGAAGCGAATTTCCTGAAGAAATTATGGTAGTTGGTGGTCACCTGGATTCCTGGGATCTGGGAGACGGTTCTCACGATGATGGTGCCGGTGTAGTACAATCTATGGAAGTTTTGCGTCTATTTAAAGAAACCGGCTACCAGCCTAAAAGAACTATAAGGGTTGTGCTTTTTATGAATGAAGAGAATGGTTTACGTGGCGGAAATAAATATGCAGACGTAGCACATAGCAAAAATGAAAATCACATTTTTGCTCTGGAAAGTGATGCCGGTGGATTTACGCCACGCGGATTTTCATTTGATGCAGATGATGCGCAGTTTGCCCAAATTGAAAGCTGGAAACCACTTTTTAAACCTTATTTAATCCATTATTTTGAACAGGGTGGAAGCGGTGCAGATATTGGTCCGCTGAAGAAAGGAGATATTGTGCTTGCTGGATTAAGACCAGATTCTCAAAGATATTTTGACCATCACCACGCTGCAACAGATACATTT
>DATFJA010000277.1:0-12603 GCA_035269545.1 Salegentibacter sp. | reverse complement strand
TTCTATGCCTAATTATTTTAGGTTTAGCCTGGACTTACTGGAGAAAGAAGTTAAGGACCTTTGGAGCCTGGGCATAAAATCGGTTTTACTTTTTGTAAAAGTGCCGGACAACCTAAAAGATAATGCGGGAACTGAAGCTTTAAATGTTGACGGACTAATGCAACGCGCTATTAAAACAGTGAAAAATGCGGTTCCCGACATGCTGGTAATGACCGATGTTGCTCTTGATCCTTATTCTGCTTATGGACACGATGGCATTATTGCCCATGGAAAGGTTATCAACGACGATACTACCGCTATTTTAGCTGAAATGGGACTTTCCCATGCAAAAGCCGGCGCCGATATTCTTGCTCCCAGCGATATGATGGACGGCCGAATTTTTGAAATGCGCAGTTTACTTGAAGATGAAGGCTTCCACGACACCGGGATTATGAGTTACAGCGCTAAGTATGCTTCAGCCTTTTATGGGCCATTCCGTGATGCTTTGGATTCTGCACCTGTTGATGCTGAAAATATCCCAAAAGACAAAAAAACCTATCAAATGGATCCTGCAAACCGGGAAGAAGCGGTTAAAGAAACCCTTATGGATATTGAGGAAGGTGCCGATATTGTAATGGTAAAACCAGGCTTGTGTTATCTGGATATTGTTCGCGATATTAGAAATTCGGTAAATATTCCTGTAGCGGTTTACCAGGTTAGCGGCGAATATGCGATGATTAAAGCTGCAGCCGAAAAAGGCTGGTTAGATCACGATGCTGTAGTTTTAGAGCAATTAACGGCTATAAAGCGTGCAGGAGCTTCTATGATTGCCAGCTATTTTGCCAAAGATGCGGTGAAATTGTTATCAAAATGTCAGTACACAACATATAACTAAAGAAAAATTTTTATAAACCTTTACAAGCAGTTCTTAAACAGCCTTGGTTTTAATCTATAAGGGCTGTTTTCTATGTTTTATCATTTCTTTATATCTGTTTGCAGTAATTATCTTTAAATTAGTATTTCAAACAAGTCTAAAAACCAATATGGGATTACTAATTTTATTTGCTGCTCTTTCCATTTTCTTTTCTTTTATGTGTTCTATCCTGGAAGCAGCTTTATTGAGTGTAACCCCTTCTTATATCAAAATAAAAAATAAGGAAGGAAAAGTGTATGCCAAGACCCTGGCAAATTTTAAAAAAGATATAGATAAGCCTTTAATAGCAATATTAACTGTGAACACTGTCGCTCATACCGTTGGAGCTATTCTGGTAGGTGTACAGGCTGAGAAAATATATGGCGACGGCGGCAATGCTGTCGGGATAGTTTCCGCGATTATGACGGTGGCTATTTTAATTCTTTCTGAAATTATTCCGAAAACCATTGGCGCAACTTACTGGCAATCTCTGGGAAATTTTACGGCTAAAACTCTTAAAATAATGATTTTTCCGCTGAAGTATACCGGTATACTTTGGCTGATGATGCTTACTACCAAATTGATAGGGAAATCGGCACATGTTTCTTCTATGAACCGCGAAGAATTCGCTGCGATTACTGATGCTGCCGAAGAAGAAGGCGTTTTTGATGAAAGTGAAACCACGGTAATTAAAAACCTATTGGTCTTCAAATCAGTCAAGGCAAAAGATGTTATGACGCCATATTCAGTGGCCATTATAGAGAATGAAGACACCACAATAGAAGAATTTCACCGAACCCATAAAAATCTTAAGTTTTCGCGCATCCCTGTTTATAAAAATCAAACCAATAATGTTACCGGTTTTATTCTGAAAGATGATGTTTTGGAGGAAATGATAGATGATAAAGGTGCTGAACCTTTGAGTGCTCTAAAAAGAGATATTTTTATGAGTGCTGAGGACACCCCAATCCCCGAGTTGTTTGAAAATTTTGTGCAAAAAAGAGGTCATATCTCCATGATTGTAGATGAATTTGGAAATACGGTTGGCCTGGTGACCATGGAAGATATTATTGAAACGCTTCTTGGTCTTGAAATAATGGACGAGAGCGATAGTATTGAAGATATGCAAATGCTCGCCCGCCAAAATTGGGAAAAAAGAGCAAAACGCCTTGGGTTAATTCAAAGGAGAGACAATGAAGAAGCAGACGCTAAATCAAATATTTCTGAAAACTCCTCTGGGGACAGCCAGAATTAGGGGCGACGAAGAAGGAGTTTCGGCAATTCAAATCCTGGATGAGAAAATTCCAACTTCAACAGAAATTCCAGATTCTCTTCATTCGGCGTTTCAACAATTAGATGATTATTTTAACGGAGATCTGGAAGAATTCACTTTAAAATTAAATCTGAAAGGCACTGCTTTTCAGCAAAAGGTTTGGAAAGCAATTAACGAAATTCCATTTGGAAAAACCTGTAGCTATCTTGAACTTTCCAGGAAATTAGGTGATGAAAAGGCAATACGGGCAGTAGCATCAGCCAATGGAAAAAACCCACTTTGGGTGGTAATTCCCTGTCATCGAGTAATTGGCAGTGACGGCTCGCTAACCGGTTATGCTGGGGGATTGCAGCGAAAACAATGGCTTCTAAACCACGAAAACAATACCTCACAACTATCAATATTTTAAAACTTCAGCATTATGACTAGATTCCTGAAGATTCTTGGCTCGGTAATACTCGTGCTTTCTATTGCCATTATTATTCTAATTATTTTCGATTTCGGTTATATTTTCCGCGGAATTCAAGCCACATATTTTCAGGGGCACAATACAGCCTATATAGATGATTATCCGCATTTTGAAAACAGGCTGATCGAAACAAATCCTGAAAATGATAAATGGCCGAAGCACTCAAATTACAACGCCGCCTCACCAACTCAAGATCTTATTGATTTACACGAAGAACTGGAAACCGCTGCTTTCTTGATTATTAAAAACGATAGTATTTGGTTTGAAAAATATTACCAGGAATACGGCCCCGACTCTAAAACCAATTCGTTTTCTATGGCCAAAAGCATTGTCTCAACATTATTGGGGCGAGCCATACAAGAAGGGCATATTAAAAGTCTAAGACAGCCGGTTTCTGATTTTTATCCAAGGTATGAATCTGATTTAAAAGTAGGAGATTTAGCTTCAATGGCATCGGGATTAAACTGGAATGAGAATTATTACAATCCCTTTGGAATGACTGCAAGGGCTTACTTTGATGAAAATATCAGAGAACTCGTCTTACGTCTTGAAGTAACCGGAACTCCCGGAGAAAGCTTCAAATACCTTAGTGGCAACACTATTTTGCTGGGTATGGTTATAGAAAAAGCCACCGAAAAAAATCTTTCCGAATATTTGAGCGAGAGCCTTTGGCAACCAATGAATATGCAACACGATGCGCTTTGGCAAATAGACAGCGAAGAAAGCGGAATGGAAAAAGCTTATTGCTGTATAGCTTCTAATGCCCGGGATTTTGCACGTTTTGGAAAGCTTTATAAAGATAATGGAAAATGGAATGGCCAACAGCTCCTGGAGCCCGAATTTGTAGAGCAATCTATTGAGCCACGTTTTGAGGATAGTCCGCAATATGGCTATGGTTTTTGGCTAAGCGATTACAAAGACAAAGATATTTTCTATATGCGTGGCATTCATGGTCAGTATGTTATCGTTATTCCTGAAGACGATGTAATTATTGTAAGATTGGGGGAAAACCTGATTAAAAAAGATGAAGATGCAGAGCACTCGCCCGATTTCTATAAGTATATTGATGAGACTTATAAAATGCTAAACGATGCTGCAAACAATTAAGCTGGAGCATATTCTTTTTCTTGATATTGAAACAGTGCCGGAATTTGATAATTTCGACGCACTCTCTGAAGAAAAAAAATTGCTCTGGGAAGAGAAAACTCAATACCAACGTAAAGATGAATTTACTGCAGAACAATTTTATGATCGTGCCGGAATTTGGGCGGAATTTGGTAAAATCGTTTGTATCTCGGTAGGTTTTTTCAGTTTCAAAAACGGCGATAGAACTTTTAGGCTTACCACCTTTAAAGATGATGAAAGATCCCTACTTCAACAGTTTTCGCAATTATTAAAAGAGCATTTTTCAAAACCTCAGCATTTACTTTGTGCACACAATGGGAAAGAATTTGATTTTCCCTTCATTGCTCGCAGAATGCTAATTCACGACCTGCCACTACCCTTAAAACTTAATCTCTTCGGGAAAAAGCCCTGGGAGGTGCCGCATTTAGACACCTTAGAACTATGGAAATTTGGGGATTACAAACACTTTACATCTTTAAAGCTGCTAACCAACGTTTTAAAAATTCCTTCTCCTAAAGATGATATTTCAGGTAGTGATGTGCGAAACGTTTTTTATAAGGATAAAGATCTGGATCGTATTGTTAATTATTGCGAAAAAGATGTACTCGCCATAGCCCAGGTTATTTTAAAACTACGTCAGGAAAAACTACTGGAAGCTTCAGAAGTGGTTAGCGTCTAAATGATTTTTTAATAAGGATTTCTTGCGTATTTAATATTATTTAACCTAAGCTAAAGATTTATCCACAAAATATTCGTTAACTTTAAGTAATTAACTAATAAAACCCAAAAAACATGTATTTGTATATTGAAATGTGGAATGTAACCGGAAAATGGATCGACCTTTCTAAGGAAAAAAGGAAAGAACTCATGGGAAATATGCAGGATAGAATTACCGGATTAAAAGATAATGGTGTAGAAAACCTGGGTTGGGCTTTAAACGATGAGCACACCCATTACCGAAGTCAATACCGTTATGTGACGGTTTGGAAAATGCCATCTTTAGATAATGTTCAAACATTAGAAGATAATCTAAAGAGAGTAGGTTGGTATGATTATTTTTCTCAAGCCAATACTCGCGGTAAAATTATTTCCCAGGATGAAGCTATAGACTTTTTAGTAAATCTTGAAGCTGAATCTACTTCACTAACTTAAATACGAATTAAAATAGAATATTTTCCGGCAGTAATTTTAAAATTCTGCCGGATTTTTTTATATCTGCATTTCAGGAATATCGCCTTCTACCAGCAACTTCCCTTCTGTAGCTTTTTGAATTTCTTCTACACTTACACCTGGAGCTCTTTCGAGTAGTTTAAAACCATCTTCAATAACTTCAATAACCGCCAGGTTAGTCACAATCTTAGTCACGCAAGCAACCCCGGTTAAAGGCAGGGAGCATTTTTTAAGCAATTTAGAATCGCCCGCTTTATTGGTATGCATCATTGCCACGATAATATTTTCGGCACTGGCTACAAGATCCATGGCACCGCCCATACCTTTTACCATTTTCCCCGGAATTTTCCAGTTGGCAATGTCACCGTTTTCAGCAACTTCCATAGCTCCTAAAATGGTAAGATCTACGTGCTGACCGCGGATCATCCCGAAGCTCATTGCAGAATCAAAGAAACTCGCACCGGGAAGGGCTGTTATGGTTTGTTTTCCTGCATTAATAAGATCGGCGTCTTCTTCGCCTTCCAGTGGAAAAGGTCCCATTCCCAGGATTCCGTTTTCACTCTGAAATTCTACTTCTATATCATCGCGTACAAAATTGGCTACAAGGGTAGGAATTCCAATTCCTAAATTCACATAATACCCATCTTTCACCTCTTTGGCAATACGTTTTGCTATTCCTTCTTTATCTAACATAATTCTAATTTTGTCATTTCCACGAAGGCGGAAATCTATATTTTTTCAAAAAACCAGATTCGAAAAGACATTTAACTCACTTTTCTAACCGTTCTTTTCTCAATTCGTTTTTCGTAGTTTTTCCCTTCAAAAATACGTTGCACAAAAATACCCGGAATATGAATTTGATTGGGATCCAATTCTCCCGGTTCTACTAATTCTTCAACCTCTACAACAGTAACTTTAGCTGCACCACACATAAGCGGATTAAAATTACGCGCTGTTCCTTTAAATATAAGATTTCCGGCTTTATCGCCTTTCCAGGCTTTTACAAATGCAAAATCGGCTTTAAATGCTTTTTCCAAAACATACATTTTCCCATCGAACTCGCGGGTTTCTTTAAACTGGGAAACTTCTGTACCATAACCGGCAGGCGTGTATATGGCCGGGTAACCCTGTTGAGCAGCCTGACAACGCGCAGCTAATGTTCCCTGTGGAATAAGCTCTACGTCCAGCTCTTCGCTAAGCATTTGGCGTTCAAACTCGTCGTTTTCTCCCACATAGGAAGAAACCATTTTGTCTATTTGTTTCTTTTGAAGTAAAAGTCCGAGGCCGAAATCATCCACCCCGGCGTTATTGGAAATGCAGGTAAGGTTCTTTACATTAAGACGTACCAATTCTGAAATGGCATTTTCGGGAATACCACTAAGGCCAAAACCTCCCAGCATAAACGTCATACTATCTTCTACGCCTTGCAAAGCATCCTTTACATTTGCTACAGTTTTTCTAATCATCGGTATTTAATTTTACCGAAAAATACGAAAATAAAAATGCTGTTACAACGCTTTTAGCCTTGTAGATTATATTTTCCTGAAAAATAAAGCTGATTTCTTACTAAATCTTAAAAATCAAGTTCATCCGGAACATTATCGGCTTCAGGCTGATTTTCCTGACTGTATTGATCGCAGTCTATCACAATGGAGAGATTATCGGGTTTTGGAAATTCTTCTTTTGAAACATCTAGTTCTTCATCAGCATAAAGATCTTTCATATACATTCCCCAAATGGGTAAGGCCATGGTAGCACCCTGTCCATAGGTCAATTCAGGAAAATGAACCGCACGATCTTCAGCACCAACCCAAACTCCGGTCACTAAGTTAGGAACCATCCCCATAAACCAACCATCACTTTGGTTTTGCGTGGTCCCGGTTTTACCGGCTATAGGGTTTTTAAAATCATATGGATAACCTGTAACCCCGCGTTTGTAGTGGTCAAATTCCTTAGCATAAGTTCCACGTAAACGAACTCCGGAACCGTTTTGCGTTACGCCTTCCAAAAGATTTACCGTTACGTAAGCTGCTTCTTTGTTGAGTACATCGCGGGTTTGCGGCACGTGTTGATAAAGCACCGTTCCATTTTTATCCTCAATTCTATTTACAATTACCGGTTTTACGTAAACACCTTCATTTACAAAAGTGCTATAAGCAGAAACCATTTCGAAAAGGCTCATATCCTCGGTACCTAAAGCAATAGCCGGCCCATTTGAAAAGTTTTCGGTATCTACTCCTAATTTTTTTACCAGATCTAAAACCGGCCCAGGTCCAGTTTTATCAATTAGCCTTACGGTTACCGTATTCACCGATTGCGCAAGGGCATTTTTTAAACTAATCATTCCATCATATTCTCCATCAGAATTTGCAGGAGACCAGTCTTTCACATTTCCATATTTTCCCTGTTCGATTGTGAACCTGTTTTTGGGCATCATATCACAAGGAGAAAGTTTTAACTGGTCTATTGCCGTAGCATAGACAAAAGGTTTGAAGGTAGAACCTACCTGGCGTTTTCCTTGTTTTACGTGATCGTATTTAAAATGTTTGAAGTTTGTTCCTCCAACCCATGCCTTCACTTCGCCGGTTTGTGGCCTCATAGACATTAAGCCCGCTTGTAAGAACCCTTTATAATAGAAAATAGAATCCTTAGGCGTCATAATGGTGTCTTTTATTCCATCCCAGGAAAAAACACGCATATTGGTTTCTTTATCGAAAGAGGCCAGGATATCTTCTTCAGATTTACCTTGATTTTTCATTTCCCGCCATCTTACCGATCGACGCATTGCGCTTTTTACAATATTATTGATCTGCCCCTGGTCTAAATCCCGAAAAGGAGCAGTTTTATTGTTTTCATTCTGCCTATCAAATTCTTTCTGAAGATGTGATATATGCTTTTTCACAGCAGTCTCAGCATACTGCTGCATCTTAGAGTTTATACTGGTATAAATTTTTAGCCCATCACTATATAGACTGTATTCAGTACCATCTGGTTTTGGATTTTTTTCTATCCAATCTTTCATAAATCCTTGCAGGTACACACGAAAATATGTTGCCATTCCTTCGTCATGTCCTTCTGGTGAAAAATCGAGATTCAGCGGTAATTTCTGAAGGGAATTTTTTTCCTGTTCAGAGAGATATCCATTTTTATGCATTTGAACAAAGACCTGGTTACGACGCTGTTTGACCAATTCTGGTCTACGCACAGGGTTGTATAATGCGGAATTTTTCAGCATAGCCACCAAAACGGCCGACTCTTCTATATCAAGATTTTTAGCTTCTTTTCCGAAGTAAATTTTGGCTGCAGAACGAATTCCCACTGCCTGATACACAAAGTCGTATTTATTAAAATACATGGTAATAATTTCTTCCTTAGTGTATTGGCGTTCCAATCTGGTGGCAATAATCCATTCTTTCACCTTTTGTAAGATCCTGTCAAAAGGATTATTAGATACCTGATCGGTAAACAACAATTTGGAAAGCTGCTGGGTAATTGTACTGGCACCACCTCTGGTTCCTAAGTAAACCGCGGCTCTAATTGTACCTTTTGCATCTATCCCGGCGTGTTTATAAAAACGTTCATCTTCAGTGGCCACCAGGGCTTCAACCAGGTGGTCGGGAAGATCGTCATATTTTATAGGTGTACGGTTTTCACTATAGTATTTCCCCAAAGTTTCCCCATCTGCAGAGAAAATTTCGGTAGCGAGATTGGTCTCAGGATTTTCAAGTTCTTCAAAATCGGGCATCTTACCAAAAGCGCCCCAGCCTGCCATTAAGAAAATTAAAACTATAGCTAATAATCCAATACCAAAAAGAGTCCAAAATCCAATAATATAAGGCCTTTTACTGGTTTTGGTCTTTTGCTGCTTCTTTTTTGTTCCGGCCATGTATGTAAAATATTATTGCAGGTCTTTTTCTATCCTGAAACCTACGTGGGTAATTCCTTCTAAATTCTCTATTCCATCAACCTGGTCGTTTTTTCGCATTGCCTGCTTTATGGCAACCCTATATTCACCGGGCTCAGTAAAACTCACATTTTCTTTATACCAGAGTTTACTTTCTTTTACATCACCAAAACCTGTACCAAGCCAGGTTCCATCTGGCGCAGCCATTTCATACTCCAGGGTATCGGTAATCACTTTTCCCTGCGGAAAACGCATTTCGGTAATTAAAAATAAATTTCTGTAATTATAATCTTTATTATTTCTAACGTTTATAAACAGGTTATAATTTTGTAGCGAGTCTAATTTCCCCAATTTAAAAACCAGGGTGGAATCTTTTTCCCAACCTCCGGTTACAGGTTTGTATTCGTCATAAACCCGTTTTTTATCGCAGGAAGTCAATAAGGCAAAGACGCCAATAAAAATTAAAAATACCCGGGCATTACGCATTCTTAGAAGGTTTTCCTTTACGTTTTCTTCGTTTTTTTGACTTGTTCTTTTTTTGTTGACCTTTAGGCTTATCAAAACGCGTTAAGCTATCCTGCCCCACCACGTTATTAAAATCTGGTTTCTCTTCTTCCATTTGAAGCTGAACTTCAAACTCCTCAAGGCTACCAACATCTTCCTTCTTGCGATTTGATGCTATAATTTTATTCGCCTGCTCTGCGGTTAGTTTATGCCAGTTCATCCATTCTCCCTCGTAGGCATACCAAAGTACACCTTGAAAAATGTCAATTTTCTGGCAAACTGCAGTTCCCTTTTTGGTGAAAAGCTTAGTATCGGTTCTTGGAAATGTTTTTAAAGCTTCCAGGTAAGAATCCAGCTCATAGTTGAGGCAACATTTCAACTTTCCGCATTGTCCCGCTAATTTCTGCGGATTTAAAGACAACTGCTGATATCTCGCTGCAGAAGTGCTTACCGATCTAAAATCTGTAAGCCAGGTAGAACAACATAGTTCCCGGCCGCAAGAGCCAATTCCGCCAAGGCGGGCAGCTTCCTGTCTTAAACCAATTTGGCGCATTTCAATACGCGTATTAAATTCTCTGGCAAATTCCTTAATTAACTGTCGGAAATCTACGCGGTCATCTGCTGTATAATAAAAAGTTGCCTTGGAAGCGTCTCCCTGAAATTCAATATCGCTAATCTTCATGCTAAGACTAAGGCGAATTGCGATTTCCCGGGCGCGTTTCTTAATCGCTTCTTCCCTGCCGCGAACTTCCTCCCAAACATCAATATCTTTTTGGGTGGCTTTTCGGTAAATCTTTAAAACTTCTTCGCTATCGGTTTTTACTTTTTTCTTTTTCATCTGTACCCTAACCAGTTCTCCGGTAAGGCTTACCATACCCACATCGTGGCCGGGAGAAGCTTCTACAGCTACTACATCTCCCATACTCAGGCTAAGGTTTTCGGTATTTTTAAAAAAGTGTTTTCTTCCGTTTTTAAAGCGAACTTCTACATAATTAAAAGGTTCTATACCATTAGGCATAGACATATTTGAAAGCCAATCGAATACAGAAAGTTTATTACAGGAATCTGTACCACAGGTTCCGTTATTTTTACATCCTTTTGGCTGACCGTCTTTGGTTGAGCAACTGCTACAAGCCATAAATATTTATATGTTGTAAGTCTTGCAAACTAATTTGCAGACTTTTGGGTTTATATTGAGATTCTAAAAAGGTAAATATACCAATATTAATTGGCACTCCCTTTTTAGAACGTTGTGTTAACTTTTATATTTTAAAACCTCAGAGCGCCCTTTTTTGAATATTTTATTGCTGTTTCTCTTACCTTTCCGCAAGGCTTTTTGCTCCTGGTAAGGTAATGCAGCAACCTCCATACAGTCTGAGGAACAACAACTATTCATTTTATCGGCACATTCTTCACACTGAATAAACAGTAAGTGGCAGGCTTCGTTAGCGCAATTTACGTGGGTATCGCAAGCTTTCCCACACTGGTGACAATGTGCGATCACTTCCTCTGAAATTTGCTCGGCACGACGATGATCAAAAACGAAATTCTTCCCTATAAACTTATTTTCCAGTTTTTGCTTTTCAACCTGGCGGGCGTATTCAATAATACCACCTTCCAGTTGATATACATTCTTGAAGCCTCTATGCTTATAGTATGCGCTGGCTTTTTCACATCGAATACCACCGGTACAATACATTACCAGGTTCTTATCTTCTTTATAATCTTTAAGATCCTCTTCTATAATTGGCAAAGAATCCCTAAAAGTATCTACATCTGGCTTGATTGCTCCCTGAAAATGACCAATTTCACTTTCGTAATGGTTACGCATATCTACCAGGACAGTATTGGGATCGCTAATAAGGTCGTTAAATTTTAGAGCATCTACGTGCACTCCTTTGTTGGTAACATCAAAAGTGCTATCGTTCAAACCATCAGCAACAATTTTTTTGCGGACTTTAACTTTTAGTTTCAAGAAGGCTTTAGCATCGTGTTCAATAGCGACATTAAGTCTCACGCCTTCGAGAAAATAAATATTATCTATAAAATTTTTAAATTCATCAAAACGTTTTGCCGGAACAGAAAGCTGGGCATTAATCCCTTCGTGGGCAACATAAATGCGGCCAAGCACATCCATTTGGTCCCAGGCGATAAAAAGATGATTTCTGAATAAATGTGGATTGCCAATTTTGGCGTAGGCATAAAAAGAGAGTGTCAAACGGTCTTCTCCCGCTTCGTCAATAAGTGTTTCCCTCTCTTTAGCGCTTAATTTATTGTACAGTTGCATGCTATACTAATTAGTTAAGGTTAAAGAAATTTTTTGCAAAGATACGTTTAAATTTCAGGGAAGAAAAAATGCCCTGAAAATTGGATTCCCAGGGCATTTTTTGTGTGGCTAATTCGGTTTGTAATCTTTTTTACTTTCTTTCATAAATTAGATTTTAAAATTCTAGCCACCGTCTACCCGGCAACTTACATTCAGCAAAATAATCACTGAAGCATTAAAACCACCAGGCATAATCAGACTCTTTCTCAAAAATCTCATAGGCAGAGTTAATTTTTAAATTTCTATTTGATTAACTACCCCGTTAAAAGTACAGCGAGGCATATGGTTCAAGAAACGCAAACACCTCAACAAAATTGTTTTAGCATTTTAAATCTTTCTTAGAAAAGTAAATATACAAAAGCCACTCATATAAAAATTGTGATGCAGCAAAACTTATAGTAATTTAGCAACTCTCTAAATAGACTATTCAAATTATGAGCAACGATAAAGAAAAAGAAGCAAAATTAAAAGCTTTAAAGCTTACCCTTGATAAAATGGATAAAACCTACGGAAAGGGTACCGTAATGAAGATGAGTGACCAGGCAGTAGTAGATATAGATGCAATTTCTACCGGTTCTTTAGGTTTAGATTTAGCCATGGGTGTTGGAGGATACCCTCGAGGAAGGGTTATTGAAATTTATGGACCTGAATCTTCTGGTAAAACAACTTTAACTTTACATGCCATAGCTGAAGCACAGCAGAAAGGAGGTATCGCAGCCTTTATTGATGCAGAACACGCTTTTGACCGTTTTTACGCGGAAAAACTTGGGGTAGATATAGAAAACCTTATTATTTCACAACCAGATAATGGAGAACAGGCACTGGAAATTGCCGATAACTTAATCCGGTCTGGAGCGATTGATATTATCGTGATAGACTCGGTTGCTGCGCTTACACCAAAGAGTGAGATTGAGGGCGAAATGGGAGATTCTAAAATGGG
>DATFJA010000276.1:0-5851 GCA_035269545.1 Salegentibacter sp. | reverse complement strand
GTATTAAGAAAAATAACTTATGAAAACTGCATTAATTACAGGAGCCACCAGTGGAATAGGAAAAGCTACCGCAGCTGCCTTCGCTAAAGAAGGAATTAACCTTATTCTCTGCGGAAGAAGAGAAGAGCGATTAGCTGAATTGAAAAAAGAACTATCAAAAAAAGTCGCGGTGTACACGCTTTGTTTTGATGTTCGGGATAAGGAAAAGGTTTTTGAAAAGATTAATAGACTTCCTGAAAAATTTGAGAAAATAGATATTCTCATCAATAATGCCGGAAATGCGCACGGATTGGATCCAATCCAGGATGGAAATATAGACGATTGGGACGCAATGCTGGATATTAATGTAAAGGGACTGCTATATGTTAGTAAAGCGATCTTTCCAAAAATGATAAATCAGGGTACCGGGCACATTATCAATATTGGGTCTACCGCCGGAAAAGAAGTTTACCCTAACGGAAATGTTTATTGTGCCAGTAAATATGCAGTTGACGCCCTAAACCAGGCAATGAGAATAGACCTGAATAAATATAAAATTAGGGTTGGCGCAGTAAATCCGGGACTCACAGAAACGGAGTTCAGTGAAGTTAGATTTAAAGGAGATACCGAAAAAGCTAAAGGTGTGTATGAAGGTTTTCAAGCTTTACGCCCCGAAGATATCGCTGATATAATCAGGTTTGTGGTTACAAGACCTTATCACGTAAATATTGCAGATTTGGTGGTGATGCCAACCGCGCAGGCTAATAGCACTACGGTTAATAAAAATTGATATTTCTTATTATTTATTTCTATTAATATTTTGAATATGGCAAATTTTGAAACTTTTGAAGAATTAGAAATCTACAAACTGGCCAGAGTTCAATGTCAGAAAATATGGGGAATAATAATCACCTCTAGTTTGCAAAAAGATTATAAACTAAGAGACCAAATTAATGGCTCATCGGGCTCGGTAATGGATAATATCGCTGAAGGATTTGGTAGAGGTGGAAATAAAGAATTTATTCAATTTTTGAGTTATTCAAGAGGTTCAAATAATGAAACCCAGGCGCAGCTGCAGCGGTGTTTTGATAGAAATCATATTTCTGAAGGAAAGTATAAAACACTATACAAGGAATCTGAAATTCTTAATGAACAAATTTCAAAGTTTATGAATTATCTTAAAAAATCGGAGCGCAAAGGTTTTAAATACGAATAGAGTAAACTACTTCGGAGCAAGCTTAGGAAGCATTACGATTGGAAAATACAATTTGATTTCGAAGTAAGCCTCGGAGCATTTAATCTCGATTATCGAATAAAACAGGCAATAAAAAATAAAAATAGTAATAGAAAATAACTAAATAGAGATTTCCGTCTTCGTGGAAATGACAAAGTTAGTATGATTAACAAACGGCTTTTAATAAAAAACCTGCTCGCTCATAGCGATGAGAATAGCTTTTACGACAAAAAGCTGAAGCTCAATATTGGCGAAAGAGAAGGAAAAGCCAAGTTTTTAAAGCACGTTTGCGCACTTTCTAATTCTAATCCCGAAAATAATTCTTATATCGTTATTGGTGTTCAGGATGAAGACAATAGTATTGTGGGTACCGACTTTTTTGACGACAGTAAAATTCAAAACCTGGTAAATGCTTATTTGAGCAATCCACCTTTAATTTCTTATGAAAACATCCCTTTTCCGCATTTGCCGGGGAACCTCGTAGTAGGTTTAGTTAGTATTAGACCAAATCATGGAAAAATATGCTCGCTTAAAAAGAATATCTGGAAGTATTACGGAGGTTCGGTTTTTCTTAGAGAGGGCAGTATTAGTATGCCTAAGGTTTTTGGTGTGGAAATCACCGATGTGAACTCAGAAATAGTAAGTTCTATAGAAAAACACTCACATAACAATATTGAATTGACGCTGGATGGCGTGTTCGATTTTCTTCAAAAAAGAAAAGATTACAACGCCACTTATAAAGTTTTTAAAGAATACTTTGTGGTTTGCTGGGCAGGAAAAAAGATCCAGACAAAACACGAAACTTTTTATTCCAGAGTAGATATAGAGCTCATCAACGAACAGGTGAAATTGTTCTATTCAGATTTAGACCAGGTGAGCATTAGCCTTACCAACGAGCAGTTTAAAATTCTGGAATATGTGCAATTAGGGTTACACGACAAATATCAATTTTACCCGTTGGAAGAAGTAATAATAAACTTTAAAGATAGCGTGAGTTATGATATTGAAAGCAAACTTTTATTCGAGCCACCGAAGTTCGACAAAAAAACGCTTTATCATATTTACAATATAAACAGCAAGTTGGTAGAAAGGCTAAAAAAGAAGCTTCCGTTAGATAAACAACAAAAAAAAGATCTCAAAAATTTGCCTTCAACGTATTTACTTTGTTATTTAAATAATTTTGAAAAGGCCATAGACAAACTGGAAGAGTCAAAACCTTATTTAAAGGAATACAGCCAGGAAGTTTATAATTATTATAAAGAAAGTATGCGAATTTTGAGAAAAGTAAAATACAATTAATATGGGGCGAAGCATTGCTATCGGAGATATTCACGGCGGATTAAAAGCTTTAATTCAACTCCTTAAAAAAATAGAAGTCACCCCGGAAGATGAACTCATCTTTTTAGGAGACTATGTAGATGGTTGGAGCGATTCAGCCAACGTGGTTTCTTATTTAATAGAGCTCGCTAAACAAAACACCTGTATTTTTTTGCGTGGAAATCATGACGATCTCACCCATCGTTGGTTGGAAACCGGGGACCTTAATGAAAAATGGCTGGAACATGGTGGGCAATCAAGTATTGATGCCTATAGAAATTTTTCTTCGGAAGAAATTGAAACCCATATCGAGTTTTATAATCAGATGCTGAATTATTATGTCGACAAGAAAAACAGGCTTTTTGTACACGCGGGATTTACCAACCAGCACGGGCCGGAGCAGGAATACCACGAGACCGGATATTATTGGGATAGAACCTTATGGGAAATGGCGCTTTCTTTAGATAGCGATTTAAAGCCAGGAAATATCAATTACCCAAAACGTCTTCAAATTTTTGATGAAATCTTTATAGGCCACACCCCGGTTACCAGAATTAATGAAAATGCACCGGTGAGACGGGCCAATGTTTGGAATGTTGATACTGGCGCTGCTTTTATGGGAAAATTATCTGCAATAGAAGTAAATACAAAGGAAATTTGGCAAAGTGAACCTGTCTTTAAACTCTATCCTGAAGAAGAAGGTAGAAATTAAGACGATTTTACCACAAAACGCCTTTTGTCTTTATATATTTGTTATTCAGAGATTTTGCACTTTATTTGTGTACAGAATTGCTGTAAGAGAATATTTAAAAAACAATTCTTATTCTTAAGAGTTGATTAATACCCGCAGATTTTTTAGATTTCTGCTTCAAAAAGAACTAAAATGGCCCTCGACAATATCAGATTAGAAGTTATGAATACCGTTGAAAAACAGGTAGACGGATTCATTGAAAAATATCTTATTCCAGTAGAAGATATCTGGCAACCCACAGATCTCCTTCCCAACTTACAGGGAGAAAACTATATGGATGAACTTACCCAGATAAGGGAAGAAGCAAAAGAACTAGAATACGATTTTTGGGTAGTTTTAGTTGCTGATATGGTTACAGAAGAAGCGCTGCCAACTTACGAATCCTGGCTTATGGATATGGAAGGCGTGGAGCAACACGGTAAAAGCCGCGGCGAAGAAAATGCCTGGTCTAAATGGGTTCGCCACTGGACTGGGGAAGAAAACCGCCATGGAGACACCCTTAACAAATATCTTTACCTATCGGGAAGAGTAGATATGCGCGAGATTGAAAAAACTACGCAATATTTAATCAACGATGGCTTTGATATTGGTACAGGCCGTGATCCCTACAAAAACTTTGTGTATACCAGTTTTCAGGAATTAGCTACTAATATTTCCCATAAGCGTGTAGGACAATTAGCTAAGAAAAAAGGAAACAAAATGCTTGGGAAGATGTGTAATATCATCGCCGGGGATGAGATGAGACATTATATGGCTTATCGTGAATTTGTGAAAACAATTTTTGAACACGATCCTAGCGAAATGATGTTGGCTTTTCACGATATGATGAAAAGAAAAATTGTAATGCCGGCTCAATTCTTACGCGAAAGCGGACAGGGAATTGCCGAAGCATTCGAAAACTTCTCAAACGCAGCACAAAGACTTGGCGTGTATACTACATACGATTATATAGAAATCCTTGAAAAACTAAATGGATACTGGGAAATAGACAAGATGCGCTCTTTAACAGATGAAGCCGAAAAAGCAAGGGACTATTTAATGAAATTACCAGACAGAATGCGAAGAATTGCAGGAAGAATGGCTATCCCAGAAGATCAACACACCTTTAAATGGGTTGAGGCCAACGGAAGACTATAATCTCTGGAAAAATTTATAAAATAAGAGGCTGTTTGAAAAGTTATAAAATAGTCATCCTGAATTTATTTCAGAGCCTGCCCCGATTTTTGAGCGGGGATCTAATATGTTGATAATTAAATAACACGTTAGAAGCTGAAACGAGTCCAGCTTGACGAGAACAAACTTTTCAAACAGCCTCTTTTTATTGAGCTATTATTTTTTAATGATCTATAGATTTTAGGCGCTATCACCTTTCCAGACTTTATAAGAGATCAAATCTTTTTCGATTAGATTAAGGCAGAAAGCAATAACAGCCGCATCATCTAAATATCCAACTATCGGAATAAAATCTGGGATTAGATCTATTGGGGAAAGTACGTATAACAACGCACCACCAATTGCTGCAACTACGTTAAAGGGAACTTCCTTATAATTTCCATTTGCATAATCCCTTAGCAAATTAAAAAGTAATTGCGCATCATCTACATACCGCTGCAGCTTTCCTTTACTCTCAAATTTAGATTTTATCTCCTCTTCATCTTCCAAAACATTATTCACATCCTCCTCTTCAAAGTTTTCCTGGCGCTTTTGATGTTCTTCCTTAATTGTTTCGTTATCAATTTTACTCATTGTTCATTTTTTTGATGCCCACAAAATATAAAATTATTGTTGAAGGCTTAATTAGGGAAATGCTAAATTCCGGAAAAAAATAACCTCACAGATTTTTAATGCTGTGAGGTTTTTAAATTTTAGAAATTAAGACTATCAGAGCCTGAAACAAGTTCAGGGTGACGCTGATAGCAGCCTCTAAATACTACAAATCAAATTTAATTCCCTGCGCCAACGGCAGTTCAGTAGTATAGTTAATAGTATTTGTTTGCCTGCGCATATAGATCTTCCAGGCATCAGACCCAGATTCTCTTCCGCCTCCGGTTTCTTTTTCACCACCAAAAGCACCGCCAATTTCGGCACCGGAAGTTCCTATATTCACATTTGCAATTCCGCAATCTGAACCTTCTACCGATAGAAACCTTTCAGCCTCCCTTAAGTTGTTGGTCATTATTGCTGAAGAAAGTCCCTGCACTACTCCATTTTGTAATTCCAGGGCGTTAGAAACATCTCCTGAATATTTCATAATATAAAGCACGGGAGCAAAAGTTTCGTGCTGTACGATCTTAAATTCATTTTTAGCTTCAGCAATGGCTGGTTTCACGTAGCATCCGCTTTCGTAGCCTTCACCTTCCAAAACGCCACCTTCAACTAATATTTTACCGCCTTCTTCCACAACTTTATCTAAAGCGTTTTGATAATTTTTTACCGCATCTTTATCGATAAGCGGTCCCACGTGATTATTTTCATCTAATGGGTTTCCAATTCGCAATTGCTTATAAGCTTTAACAATCGCATCTTTTACTTTATCGTAAATAGATTCGTGAATTATTAACCTTCTGGTA
>DATFJA010000275.1:0-3198 GCA_035269545.1 Salegentibacter sp. | reverse complement strand
TCACATTCTAAATGAACATCGGCCATAAACTGCATTTCTATGGTAACTTCGCCTTCGCCTTTACAAACTTCGCAGCGACCACCTTCAACATTAAACGAAAAATGTTTGGGTTTAAAACCTCGAATATTCGATAATTTCTGATCTGAAAATAAGTTTCTAATATCATCGTAGGCCTTGATATAGGTCACGGGATTGGAGCGGGAAGATCTACCAATTGGATTTTGGTCGATATATTCTACGCTTCCAAGGTTTTTAAAATCACCTTCAATATCGGTATATTGGCCAGCTTTTTCTCCGTAGCCTCCAATTTTTTTCTGAACTGCAGGATAAAGGATTTTCTTTACCAAAGTACTCTTTCCACTACCTGAAACCCCCGTTATCGCTGTAAAGTTTTTGAGCGGAATCGTCACATCTATATTCTGAAGATTATTTTCTCTGGCTCCCAGGATCCTGATTTCCCCCGAAGCTTTCCGGCGTTCTTTGGGAACAGCGATTTCTTCTTTCCCATTAAGATATTGAGCGGTGAGCGAGTTTGATTTTAAAATTTGCTTTAGCGTTCCTGTGGCCACAACCTCACCACCGTGAGTTCCTGCTTCAGGGCCAATATCAATGATCTCATCGGCAGCGTTCATGATATCTTCGTCGTGTTCTACAACAATTACAGTGTTACCAAGATCACGGAGGTTTTTAAGTACCCCAATTAGACGTTCTGTATCACGAGGATGCAAACCAATTGAAGGTTCATCTAAAATATACATAGAACCCACCAAACTACTTCCCAGGGAAGTTGCCAGGTTAATCCGTTGCGATTCTCCACCAGAGAGAGTGTTTGACTTTCGGTTTAAAGTGAGATAATCTAAACCAACTTCAGATAAAAACTTGAGTCGGTTGTTGATTTCCGTCAAGAGTCTCTTTGCTATTTGTTGATCGTATTCATTTAATTTAAGCTTATCGAAAAATTCCCTAACCCTGTCTAAAGGTTTTTCAACAAGATCGGTGATACTATGCCCATCAATTTTTACATAATCGGCTTCTGGTCTTAAGCGTTTTCCTTTACAAGTGGTACAGCGTGTTTTTCCGCGGTAGCGGGAAAGCATTACTCTATTCTGAATTTTGTAAGCTTTGCTCTCTAAAAACTGGAAGAAATCATTTAAACCTTCAAAATGTTTATTTCCATTCCAAACCAAATCCTTTTGTTCCTGGGTAAGTTGAAACCAGGGTTTGTGAATTGGAAAATCAAACTTATGCGAATTATTTACTAATTGATCCCGGTACCAGCTCATACTATCGCCACGCCAGGGAAAAATAGCGTTTTCATAAATTGAAAGTCCCGTATTAGGAATTACAAGATCTTCATCAATTCCTATAACATCGCCGTAACCTTCGCATTTAGGACAGGCACCATAAGGATTATTAAAGCTGAAGAGATGCACATTTGGTTCCAGGAAACTAAGTCCGTCTAACTCAAATTTATTGCTAAAATGTCTCTTCTTTCCTGATTTAAGGTTCTCAATATAAAGTTCACCTTTTCCTTCAAAAAAAGCAGCATCAGTAGCATCAGCCAGCCTATTGTAAAAATCTTCTTCATCTTTGGTGATAATTCGGTCTACCACTAATAAAGTATCTTCGGCTTTAACTTTCTCAAGATCTGCCTCATCTATTCTAAGAACATCGTCTTTTACTTTAATTCGGCTATAACCCTGTTGCGCCAACACTTTTATTTTTTCTGAAAGTGTACGGCCTTCCTCTATATGAATTGGAGACAGTAGTAATAATTTTTCACGCTCTTCAAAAGATTTTACGTGATCTATAACGTCGGCCACGCGATCTCGTTTAACCTGGTTTCCCGAAATAGGGGAGTAGGTTTTACCTATTCTGGCAAAAAGTAGCTTTAGATAATCATAAATTTCAGTAGAAGTTCCCACGGTAGACCGAGGATTGGTAGAATTCACCTTCTGCTCGATAGCAATCGCCGGAGCAATTCCTTTGATGTAATCTACCTTGGGTTTATTTAACCTGCCTAGAAACTGCCGTGCGTAAGAAGATAAACTTTCCACATAGCGCCGCTGGCCTTCGGCATAAAGTGTGTCGAAAGCTAAACTGGATTTCCCGGAGCCGGAAAGCCCTGTAATCACCACCAACTTATTTCTTGGGATAACTACATTTATATTTTTGAGATTGTGCAGCTTTGCACCTTTTATAATTATGTTCTCCTTAGGGTCTACCTCGGCAACGTCAATATTCATGCTCATTTTTCTAGTTCAAGGATGCAAAGATACTTAATAAGCAGCAGGGTAAAAAGCCATAAAATTCTTATTGTATTGTTAAAAAATTAAACTTTTGTTTGCTTTTGTCGAATATATCTTGCTATATTTGGCCATTCATATTTAATAAAAAGACACCTGCCTATCGCATAAAGTTACTTTTAGAAACTAAATAACCTAACCTCGGGAGCCCCTACCATCCTGAACAAAAGTAACTAATATGAATAACGTTGAAATTACTGACGCCGTTCTTGTGCGTAAATACATGGACGGAAGCGAAGCTGCCCTAAGCAAACTTATAACCAGGCACCAACACCGAATTTACAGTTTTATTTTCTCTAAAGTTTTTGATCGCGATGTCGCTGAAGATATTTTTCAGGACACCTTTATTAAAGTGATCAATACTTTAAAAAAAGGGAAATATAATGAAGAAGGGAAATTTTTACCCTGGGTAATGCGTATTGCGCACAACCTGGTCATAGATCATTTTAGGAAAAATAAGCGTATGCCTAAATTTGACAATAGTGGCGACTTTAATATTTTTTCGGTTTTAAGTGATTCAGATTTAAACGTGGAAACTCAAATCATTAAAGATCAAATAGAAAATGATGTAAAGGAACTTATTAAAGAGTTACCCGAAGATCAATTAGAAGTGCTAACTATGCGAATCTATAAAGATATGAGCTTCAAGGAAATTTCTGAACGTACAGGGGTAAGTATAAATACCGCTTTGGGAAGAATGCGCTATGCATTAATTAATCTTCGTAAAATTATTGAAAAACATAACCTCGTTTTAACAAACTGATTTATAATATTCCTCAATAAATTGCGTTAGAATAAGAAACCAACGCAAAAAATATCTAATGGGGAAACTTTACACTAAAAAACTATCTAAAAAAGATCAGTTGAAGAATTTGGAACCTAAAAAAGAGAC
>DATFJA010000274.1:0-22737 GCA_035269545.1 Salegentibacter sp. | reverse complement strand
AAAAAAGTGAGTCAGGTAATTGGCTTATTGCACGAAAGCGATGTTAAAGGAAAAGGTGTGGGCGCAGTGAATATCTCTCATGGCGATTTACTCAAAGAATTAATGGTTAAGATCCTAAATTAATATGAGTAAAATAAATTCGTGGATAAGCGCTGCCAGGTTAAGAACATTACCCTTATCAATTTCTGGGATTATTGTGGGAACCACCATTGCGGTTAGCGAAGGTGTTTTTAGCATTATTATTTTTAGTCTTGCACTAGCCACTACGTTGGGATTGCAGGTGCTTTCAAATTTTGCCAACGATTATGGTGATGGTGTTAAGGGAACAGATAATGAAGATAGAGTAGGGCCGCAAAGGGCTTTACAAAGCGGGCTAATTACCCAGAAGGAAATGCTTCAGGTAATTATAATTACTGCAATTGTTACCTTGCTTTTTGCCATTCTACTTATTTATGTGGCTTTTGGAAAAGAAAATTTAGGCTATGCGTTGTTCTTTTTCCTCCTGGGAATAGCTGCAATCACTGCAGCCATAAAATACACTGTTGGTAAATCGGCTTACGGTTATCGTGGGCTTGGAGATGTTTTTGTATTTATTTTCTTTGGATTAGTTGCGGTATACGGCTCTTATTTTTTATATGCACATCAATGGAATTGGTTTGTACTTTTTCCGGCATTTAGTGTCGGATTTCTAAGCGTGGGGGTTTTAAATCTCAATAATATGAGGGACAGACCTTCTGATGAAAAAGCGGGTAAAATTACTCTGGTGGTAAAACTTGGCGCAGCAAAAGCTAAAAACTATCATTACGCACTTATCCTGGGAGCAATACTTTGCCTGGTTTTATTTACGGTACTTACGTTGGAAAGTATGAACGATTTTCTTTATCTCCCGGCTATTATTCCATTAATTCTACACCTTAAAAGAGTGGTGGAAAATGAAAATGCAAGCCTCCTGGATCCCGAATTAAAGATTTTAGCACTTTCAACCTTTGCTATAGCAATTCTATTTGGCCTTGGGCAGATCTGGTAGTAAACAACATGGAGCAAGCTCAAGAAGAATTATTATTAGAAAGCATCATTTGATTTGGAGGCAAGCCTGCGAGAATATAATCTCGATTATCGAGTAAGTTTAACAAAATTATATATTCGGTAATTTTAAGCTTCTTTTATCGAATTCTTAAATTAGGGGAAACCATAAAAATTAAGTTATGAAAATCACTTTTTACGGACAGAGTTGTTTAGGAATCAAAATAGGAGATATCAATGTTTTGGTAGATCCATTTATAACCGGAAACGATCTTGCGAAAGATAAAATTAATATCAAAGATTTAAAAGCCGATTATATTTTGTTAACCCACGCGCACCAGGATCATACCTTAGATGCTGAAGAAGTTGCGAAGAATAATGGGGCGGTAATCGTAAGTAATTTTGAAATCGCTAACCATTACGAAGAAAAAGGCATAGAAGTACATCCTATGAATCACGGTGGTAACTGGGAGTTCGAATTCGGAAAGGTGAAATATGTAAATGCCATACATACCAGTTCTTTTCCTGACGGGAAATACGGCGGCCAGCCCGGGGGCTTTGTGATAGAAGGAGAACATAAAAATATCTATATTGCCGGTGATACCGCGCTAACCATGGACATGAAGTTAATTCCGCAGCGCACTTCCTTAGATTTGGCAATTCTTCCAATAGGCGATAATTTTACGATGGGCATAGAAGACGCGATTATTGCCAGTGATTTTGTAGAATGCGATAAAGTTTTAGGTTGCCATTATGATACCTTTGGTTATATTGAAATTGACCACGAAGAAGCTAAAAGAAAGTTTTTTGATGAAGGGAAAGACCTTATGCTTCTCGAAATAGGAGAGAGCCTTGAACTTTAGCTTAGACTTGGCTAAATAATAAAAATGTATGCAGGCAAATTATAAAAAGTATATTTTAAATTTTAAACGCCCCAGCGGAACATCGCGGGGCGTTCTTACTACTAAAGAAACCTGGTTTCTAAAAGTTACCGATGGTGATAAGGTTGGTTATGGCGAATGTGGAATTCTTAGAAGTCTAAGTATAGACGACAGGCCAGATTACGAAGAAAAATTGCAGTGGGTTTGCAACAATATTAATCTTGGCGAAACGATGCTGTGGGAAGAACTAAAAGAATTTCCAAGTATTCAAATTGGGGTAGAAATGGCTTTTAGATCATTAAACGCCAAAAATCCCTACGAAATATTTCCTTCTGAATTTATTGACGGAAAAGCTGCAATACCCATTAACGGGTTAATATGGATGGGAGAAAAATCTTTTATGAAATCTCAAATTCAGGAAAAAATTGAAGCCGGTTTTGATTGTATTAAAATGAAAATTGGCGCCATAGATTTTGAGACCGAATTAGAGCTTTTAAAATATATAAGAGCCGAATTTTCTTCCGAAGAAATAGAATTACGCGTAGATGCAAATGGCGCTTTTAAACCAACTGAAGCTTTAGAAAAACTGAAACGCTTAAGTGAATTTAAATTGCACAGTATAGAACAACCTATAAAGCAGGGCCAATGGGAAGAAATGGCTGGTTTGTGCAAGCAGACACCGTTACCAATAGCGCTGGATGAAGAACTTATAGGAATCTTTAGTGTAACGAAGAAGAAAGAATTGTTACAAACTGTCAAGCCACAATACATTATTTTAAAACCGAGTTTAATAGGTGGTTTTAAGGGTACACAAGAGTGGATTGATCTCGCTGAGGAGCACAATATCGGGTGGTGGATTACCAGTGCCTTAGAAAGCAATGTGGGACTCAATGCAATTTCGCAATTTACCTATACTAAAAATAGTAAAATGCCGCAGGGACTGGGTACGGGAAGTTTGTATACTAATAATATTGAGAGCCCCCTGGAAGTGAAGAAAGGTAATATTCAATATAATCCGGCTAAAAGTTGGGAATTTAATTTTTAATAGATGTATATAGCAGAAGCTTTTAAATATCGTTATGATTTTTGGCGATACATTATTGGAACGATATTAATTGTGGGTGGTGTAATTATAGGACAAATACCTTTGGGCGTAGCTGTTTTCCTGGAACGAGGAATGGAAGTAGTAGAAATGACTGAAGGAGAACTTATGCAGGTATTGGATTCTAACTTCACGTTATTTTTAATCTTGCTCACCTTTGCCGCAGGTCTTGGCGTTCTTTTGCTTGTTGTAAAATTATTACATAATCAACCAATAAGATCGCTTACCACCAGCCGTAAAAAAGTTGATTGGGGGCGCGTTTGGTTTGGTTTCGGTCTTGTGGCTGCTTTTACTATAACCATCACTCTTATAGAATATGTTATGAATCCTGAAGATTTTCTGGTAAACTTTCAGCCGGTTCCCTTTGCTATTTTAGTGGGTATTGCGATTATAATGATTCCCCTGCAAACCAGTTTTGAAGAATATTTATTCCGCGGATATTTTATGCAGGGTTTGGGTACATTGGTTAAAAACCGTTGGGTACCTTTAATAGTGACTTCAGTATGTTTTGGCGGCTTACATTTCTTTAATCCCGAAGTAACCCAAATGGGGAACCTGATAATGATCTACTACATTGGCACCGGATTTTTGTTGGGTATAATGACATTAATGGATGAAGGTATGGAACTGGCCTTAGGTTTCCATGCGGGAAATAACCTATCTGCTGCTCTGCTGGTAACCGCTGATTGGACTGCGTTCCAAACTGAATCTATTTTTAAGGATATTTCAGATCCCACGGCAGGATTGGACGTATTGGTACCCGTGTTCATAATTTATCCTCTTTTCTTATTTATTATGGCTAAAAAGTACGGTTGGAACGATTGGAAGAATAAGCTCTTCGGAAAAGTAAAAAAGCCGGAAATCATAAAACTTTCAGAAGAAAGTTAAAATAATCATCACAATTTCCTAACTTTCAATACAAGGTAATGTAACATATTTGATTTTAAATATGGCAGATAAGTATAAAGTACCGGAAACCCATCCAGATTTTAGGTTAAACAAACAACATTTCACGAATGCTGAATTGCATCTTGTGGCTTATAGTTTTATAAAAGAAGGAGAAGCTTTCGAAGAAGAAATAGGCAGTTTCTTATTGGACTGGATAAAGCCTTCTAAGTTTGTTGAGGTGAAAACTTCGGGCTCTACCGGTAAGCCAAAAGTTATTAGGATCAAAAAGGAACATATGATCAATTCTGCCATTGCCACTTCCCATTTCTTTGATCTTCCAGAAAAAACTACTGCTTTGCTATGTTTGCCGGCCAACTATATCGCCGGTAAGATGATGCTGGTGCGCGCTATGGTTTTAGGTTGGCAATTAGATTTAGTACCACCCTCGGCCAATCCCTTAGATCAGGTTTTTAAACGCTATGATTTTTGTGCCATGACTCCTTTTCAGCTTGATAATTCTGTAGGAAGATTGCATCTTATAAAAAAGCTTATTGTAGGAGGCGGGGCAGTTTCTCCTCGACTTCAAAAAATGGTAAAAGAAGTTAGCACCAAGGTTTATGAAACTTATGGAATGACGGAAACCGTTACCCATATTGCTGCGAAAAGACTAAATCCAGTAAAAAATAAGAAAAAATCGCGAATATTTAAAGTTCTACCAAACATCACTATTTCTCAGGACGATAGGGGTTGCTTAGTAATCAAGGCGCCCAAACTTTCAGATGAAATTATCATTACTAATGATGTAGTTGAAATTCTCACCTATAAAAAATTCAAATGGAAAGGTAGATTGGATAATGTGATTAATTCCGGTGGAATAAAACTTCACCCCGAACAAATAGAGAAAAAACTTTCCAAAATTATAGATCAGCGATTATTTGTAATGGCGATGCCCGATGATTCCCTGGGTGAAAAATTGGTGCTGTTTGTTGAATATGATTTTTCAGAAGAACTTCTTGAACAATTGGAGCAAGAGATCAATCAGCTAAAAAGTCTTGAAAAATACGAGCGACCAAAAAAGATCTATTTCATTGAAAAGTTTGAAGAAACCCATACCGGTAAAATTCACAGGGAAAATACTTTTAAAAGTAAGGTGAACTAGGCGTTTATCAATGAAACTAACTTACCGCCGGGCGCTAAAATTCAGCAACAAACAGTAATATGATCAAGTCTGCAATGGAATCCCTAAACAGGGGTAAATTTATATACCTATGAAAAGAATACTAATTTTCAGGCCGGGATTCTTCTTACCTGGCCTACTACTTTATTTAATATTATTTTCTTCCCCATCTACAGCACAAATATTGCCAGAACGCGATAGGGCAGAACTTATGGAGGAAATACAACGAGATAGATTCGAAAATCTTCTACCCGGTTTGATGGAACGTGCCGAAATAGATATGTGGCTGGTAATTTCTCGAGAATACAACGAAGACCCTGTCTTGCGAACTATGTTACCACCAACCTGGCTTAATGCCCGCCGGCGCACTATACTTGTTTTCTTTAGAAATAAGAAACAAGACAGTTTAGAACGTCTTGCGGTAGCACGTTATGATGTTGGAAGAAACATAAGCTCTGCGTGGAATCCTGAAAAGCAACCTGAACAATGGGAAGCTTTAATACAGATAATAAAAGACCGGAATCCAGAAAAAATTGGATTGAATTATTCTGAAATAGATGGTATTGCCGATGGTTTGGTGAAAACCGATCATGATGAGTTCATGGAAGCTCTTCCGCAAGAATTTCATTCAAAGATAGTTTCGGCAGAAGACCTGGCTATAAACTGGATTGAAACCAGAAGTGAAAAGGAAATGGAAATTTACCCGGAATTGGTGAAAATCACAAAAAATATTATTCAGGAAGCTTTCAGTAATAAAGTGATTACTCCTGGAGAAACAAGCACCGAAGATGTAGTTTGGTGGATGAGACAAAAAGTGACTGAATTAGGGCTGGAAACCTGGTTTCATCCTACTGTTGCAATTCAGCGAGATGAAGAAGCGCTGCAAGATCACGTGAGTGCATTTTCTTCAGCTAAAGAAAAGAAAGTTATTATGCCGGGAGACCTTATTCACTGTGACTTTGGGATTTCTTACCTGGGACTTAATACAGATTGCCAGCAGATGGCTTACGTTTTGAAAGCAGGAGAAAGTGAAGCCCCAGAATTTCTTTCTGAAGCATTTGATAAAGGAAATCAATTACAGGATATCTTAATCGGTAATTTTGAAACCGGAAAGACAGGAAATAAAATTCTTTTAGAAAGTCTGGAACAAGCTGAAATCAAAGGCTTGAAACCTATGATCTATACACATCCCTTAGGGATGTACGGCCATTCTTCAGGCACAACTATAGGGATGTGGGATTCCCAGGAGGGAGTGCCCGGTAGTGGTAATTATCCTTTACAAAAAAATACCGTTTATGCTATAGAGCTAAACACCAGCGTGTTTTTGCCGGAATGGGATCATGAGGTTAGGATAATGCTCGAGGAAGCGGGTTTCTGGGGGAAGGATGAATTCCAGTATGTAAATGGAAGACAAACAGACCTTTTATTAATTCACTAGTAAGACTTTTGTATAAACCAGTTTCATTTTATTTTCTCTTTTTAGATAATTCCAGTATTCTTTTTTAAGCCTCTCGTTTACGAAAAATCCTTAAAAATAATATTGAAATCGACTTAGTTTCTTAAGGGGCAATTTTTCAAAGCCTGTTTGCTAATCAATAATATTTTTATGAGTAACTTTTTTTAGGGAAAAATGCTTTAAACTTTTGTTCTAAAATGTCTTGGTTTAAAATAATTCTTTTTTGAATCTAAGGTATTTATATAATTCACCTGCTCCCAGAATTGTCGCAGAAAGTAGAATAAGTATGATAATATCAAGTAATGGCAGCTCTTTAAATCTCAAAAGATCCTGAAAAAAAGGAATTTTGACTACAATTATCTGAAGTATTATAGCTGCTGTAAAAGCAATATTGACCCATAGATTTCCAAAGACTCCAATTTCAAAAACGGATAAGCGTAAAGAGCGCATATTATAGGCATTGAACAACTGTGTTGAAGAAACAATAATAAAAGTGGCTGTTCTTGCTATAATCTCGCCCTGCGGCAGATAGTACCAGAAGGTTAACAAAGTTAAAGTAACCATTACTATTGACACGACTACAATAATAGGAGCAACTTCCCAGTCTAGAATTCTTTCATTTTTCTTCACGGGAGCTTGCTTCATAATATTCCCATGGCCGGGTTCCGTAGCCAATGCAATATCCATTATACCATCTGTGATTAGATTTACATAAAGTATTTGTGCAGCAGTAAAAAGTAGGGGCCAGCCAATCGATATGCTAAAAATGAAAGCAATTGCGAAAGCAAAATTGGTAGTTAGTAGAAAGTAACTGGTAATTTTAACGTTATTAAAAACTATTCTTCCTTCCCTAATAGCGTTTACAATACTTCTAAAATTATCATCCTGTAAAACAATTTTAGCCGCATCTTTAGCTACATCGGTTCCGCGTTGGCCCATAGCTATTCCTACATCGGCACGTTTTAAAGCTGGAGCATCATTTACCCCATCACCTGTCATTGCAACCAGAGTATCCTTTTCCTGGAGACGCTCAGCAATTCGCAGTTTGGTTTCAGGGTTCATTCGGGCAAAAACATTTATGTTCTTGATATATTGGTCAAATTTTTGGTCGTCTACCTCAAGCTCTTTGGTAGTCAAAGCCTCTGGGTATTCCCCTTCTTTTTTCTTTTCTTTGGCAAGAATACCAACCTCTTTAGCTATGGCAGTGGCTGTCTTTTGATGGTCGCCTGTTACCATGACCACTCTTATTCCTGCTTTTTTGCATTCCTCAATTGATTCAGTTACACCTTCCCGGGGTGGATCTATGATACCGGCAATTCCTACCCAAACAATATTTTTTACATCTTTAGCGCTTATGCTGTCTGTATTTCCCGATTTTTTAAAACCCAGTGCAAGAACACGCATTGCCTGGTCTGCCCATTCATCCATTTTATCTTCAAATTCTTTTCTTTTTTCTTCGTCGAGATCTTGAATGCCTTTAGGAGTTAAATATTGAGTGCTTAATTCCAGGATATTTTCCGGGGCACCTATGACAAAAATTTCAGGTCCTTCTTCGGTTTCAATCTTGGATGCTCGAAATTTTTGTTCAGATTTGAATGGAAGATCATCCAGAATTTTATAATTTTTATAAGGTTCTTTTTCTTTGATTTTTGCTTTTTCCCCAATAACAAACATAGCAGCTTCAGTAGGATCACCTCTTACCTCAGGGGCATCTACACTTTTCTGATCTCTATGATTTTCTTTGGTTTTTTCCTTCGGTATTTGATCGATTCTCCGATGACTTTTTTTAAAATCAGAAGCTACCGCTTTTTGTTTCTTTTCGCTTTTTTGGGTTCCGGAAGATTTTATCTCTCTATTTTCTTTTTCTCTGTTTTGATCATTGTATTCTCTATTGTCTTCATCCTCTCCTTTCATTCCGGCATCATTACAAAAGGCGGCAATAGTTATGAGTTTTTTTTCTACCGGGTATTCCTCGATTTTCAGTTCATGATCATTTTCTTTGAATTTCCCTTCGAGATTATAGCCATCACCGGTTACTGATATCTCTTTACCGCTACCGGTGAACAACTTTTGAATTACCAGAATGCTTTGAGTTAGTGTACCTGTTTTATCGACTAGAATTACAGAAATGGAACCCATCATTTCTGTAGCTGTGAATTCCCTTATCAATGCATTTTTTTTTGCCATTTTATTGGCTCCAATAGCCAGCACAATCGAGATCACTGCCGGAAGTCCTTCCGGTATCGTAGAAACTAGTACTGCAATGGTCACTAATAGAATTTCCTGAAATCCAAAACCCTGAACCCAATAGCCAAGCGAAAAAATTATAATGGCGGTCGCTACTGCAATAACAGCCATTTGTTTTCCCAAATAATTGGTTTTTTTCTTGAAATTGGAGTCTCGCATTTCCATCTCTCCCATGGATTTAGCGATTTTTCCTATTTCTGTATTATTTCCAATTGCTGTGACAACAGCTCTTCCTTTTCCGTTGACTACATTCGTACTACTCCAGGCCATGTTTTTTCGGTCACCAATAGGAGCATCCTTTTCTAAAGATTCGATTTCTTTTTCTATAGGCATAGATTCTCCCGTAAGCAAGGACTCAGAGGTCCGTAATTCGGCGGTTTTAATTATACGACCGTCAGCTGGAATAGTATGTCCTTCATTGAGTATTATAATATCGCCGGGAACAACATCTTCACTATTAATCTCTTTTTTCTTGTTGTCCCTGAATACCAATGCACTTTTCTGTTGCATTTTTTTTATAGCTTTAATTGCTTTTTCTGCTTTATATTCCTGGGTAAAACCCATTATTGCATTGAAGATTATAACCGCCAGGATAATATATACATCGGCCATTTGATTCGCCCACCAGGCAACTGCTGCCGCAATAAAAAGAATGAAAATGAGAAGATCCTTGAATTGTTTTAGGAACAAGAGTAGAGGGTTGGTTCCTCCCTTTTCGGGTAATTTGTTCTTTCCGAATATCTCCTGTCTTTCTTTTGCTTCATCAGAAGATAGGCCCTCCTCTCTTCCTGAAACTTTTTCTAAAGTTTCTTTCCAGCTCAAATTATGGTAAGGATATTTTTGATCTATATCCATAACAATTTAGGTTCTATAAAGTCTTGCTTTCTTTTAAAATTCAAGTTTTCATTTATTTTCTGCTTTTAGGACATTTTTGATACCTTTTGCCACCGCATCGGGATTAAAGGAAATACTGTCTATTCCCTGTTCTACCAGGAAACCGGCAAAATGAGGGAAATCACTGGGTGCCTGGCCACAGAGACCTATTTTACGTTCTTTTTTCTTCGCACGTTCAATAGCCATACTAATCATTTTCTTTGATGAGGTATTATTTTCGTCAAATAAGTCATTAACCAGGGCAGAATCCCGATCCAGTCCTAGAGTGAGCTGAGTAAGATCGTTTGAACCTATGGAGAAACCGTCAAAAATTTCTGCAAATTCTTCAGCCTGCAGCACATTTGAAGGAATTTCACACATGACGTATATCTCAAGATTATTCCAACCTTGCTTCAGGCCATAATCTCCCATAAGATTTATAACTTTTTCGCCTTCCTCTACGGTACGACAAAATGGGATCATAAGCTTTACGTTGGTAAGTCCCATTTCATCTCTCACTATTTTCATCGCCTCGCATTCCATTTTAAAGCCGTCCCGGTATTCTTCACTATAGTAGCGAGAAGCTCCCCTAAACCCCAGCATAGGATTTTCTTCATCGGGTTCAAATTCCTGGCCACCTATAAGATTTGCATATTCATTCGATTTGAAGTCGCTCATTCTCACTATTACATCGCGTGGATAGAAAGCAGCCGCAATAGTTGCAACACCTTCGGCCAGTTTTTCAATAAAAAAAAGTGATTTCTTTTCATAAGTGGCGGTAAGTTCTGCAATCTTCTTTTTTGCATCTTTATCTTTCAAATTATCAAAGTGAAGTAGTGCCAGGGGATGAATCTGAATAGTATTGTTTATTACAAACTCCAGCCGCATAAGGCCAACACCTTTTACGGGATAGCTGCTGTAATTATAAGCCATTTCGGGATCGGCCAAAATTAGCATGACTTCTGTTTCGGGCTCTTCCTGTTTACTAAAATCTATATCTTCTTCTTCCCATTCTAGAAAGTCTTTATACACTTTTCCTATATTGCCTTCAGCGCAAGCCACCGTAATTTCCTGTCCATCTTTGATTGTCTCAGTACCATCTTCGGTACCAACTATGGCTACAGCACCTAATTCGCGAGCAACAATGGCCGCGTGACTTGTACGTCCCCCACTATTGGTGATGATTGCGGAAGCTTTTTTCATTACATTGTCCCAATCTGGATTTGTGATTTCTGTTACCAGCACATCTCCCTCCTTTAGTTTGTCAGCTTCCTCTGGGGAACTAAGTATGCGGCTTACGCCTTTAGTGATTTTTTCGCCAATTCCAGTTCCAGTCGTGAGAACCTCTCCTTCACTTTTAAGCCTGAATTCTTTGATCTTTGATTTTTCTTTACCTGAATGAACTGTTTCGGGACGTGCCTGGACTATATATAACTCCCCGCTTTCTCCATCTTTAGCCCATTCAATATCCATTGCCCTTTTATAATGATCTTCAATTTCCATAGACCAAACGGCAAGTTTTATCACTTCGTCATCGCTAAGAACATATTCTTTCTGCTTTTTTAATGGTGTTTTTTTGTTTTTTGTAGTGGTTTCTTCCTTGTTTTTACCAGAATAGACCATAGTCTTTTCTTTACTCCCTAACTTTTTAGATATAATACAACGCATTCCTTTTTTTAAAGCCGGCTTAAAC
Organism: Salegentibacter sp.; assembly: GCA_035269545.1. GTDB lineage: Bacteria > Bacteroidota > Bacteroidia > Flavobacteriales > Flavobacteriaceae > Salegentibacter. Next base: position 11,397 of record DATFJA010000274.1, on the reverse strand, counting down.
ACATGAAATTCATCTGCATTAACAGCACCCTGTACAACATTGTCACCAAGACCCCAAGCACCGGTTAAGAAAATAACTTTTTCATAACCGCTATCCGGTAGAATGGTAAATATAACCCCTGCAGAGGCTTTATCTGCCCTAACCATTTTTTGCACACCTGCAGAAAGAGCGACCTTCATATGATCAAAACCATTATGTTCCCGATATCTTATGGCCCTGTCTGTAAATAGGGACGCAAAACACTTTTTACAGGTTTCTAAAGTAGCTTCCGGACCCGATATGTTCATAAAAGAATCATGTTGTCCCGCAAATGAAGCTTCAGGCAAATCTTCGGCTGTAGCGCTACTTCTTACAGCAACGCTTGTTAGGGTTTCTTCTTTTTCTTCCAGCTGCCGGTAGGCTGCATGTATTTCTTCCGAAATTTTCTCAGGAAACTCCCCTTTTAAAATTAATTCCCGTGCTTTTTTCCCAGTTTCGGTTAGATTTTTAAATTCTTTCGTATCTAGTTTTTGGAGCAACTTCGTGAGCTTTTCTTTGAGACCGTTATGTTCTAAATAATCCCAATACGCCTGAGCCGTAGTAGCATATCCCGCAGGAATTCGAATACCTTTGGGGCCCAATTGGCTTATCATTTCCCCCAGGGAAGCATTTTTACCACCTACTGTGGCAGTATCTTTATTACTTAAATCACTAAAGAAGCTAATATATTTACTCATTTTCTCTAAAATTTGGAGATTAATTTGGTATTACTAAGTATTTCCTTGCTTAGAAAAGTTATCCCTTAATTTAGAGCTATTTTGATAAAATGAATATTCATAAAAAGTTAAAATTGAATGATTTATGATCTTGGTAGTGCCATGGTTGTATCTGTTTTTTAAAATTTAAAAGAGTTGTTTGTAGAAGCTATTTTTTAAGTAAAGAAATTTATGACTTACATCATTTGCCCCAGGCTCAAAAAAAGGTACTTTTAATGGTTTGGCTTTGAGAATAAAGGTTTAATAGAATGGAATTCTATGAGTTATATAAAATTATTGACCAGGTATATAAAAGATGCAGTCTATGGGGCGAACGATGGGATAATTACCACGTTTGCCATAGTTGCAAGTGTTGAAGGCGCAAATTTGGGCAATACAGCTATATTAGTTGTTGGATTTGCATCCTTATTTGCAGATGGTTTTTCGATGGCTTCCTCAGATTTTTTAGCCAATAAAGCAGAGGCAGCCAGAAAGAAAAACTTAAAATCTTCAGAGACACAGGAAGAGGAGAACCCTAAAATTGCCGCATTACTTACCTTCCTGGCTTTTGTAGTCGTAGGGGTGATTCCCTTAATTCCTTATTTCTTCTCAGGTTTCACGGCACATTCCTTTGTTATATCAGGAGTTGCTACAGGTTTGGCATTGTTTGGAGTGGGAGCATTGAGAACAAAACTTACTGGGGGGAAGCCTTTGGTAGCAGGAGGGGAGATGTTGTTAATTGGAGGATCGGCTGCTCTGGTTGCATTTTTTATTGGGGGTTTGATCGAGCAATGGCAGTAAATTTAGAATTTCCGGTTAATTCATTTTTTTATTATTGATTAAGACATTGCCTCTCATTTCCTCCGGGGGCTTAATTCCCATCAATGAAAGAATGGTAGGAGCAATATCACTTAATTTTCCTTCTGATAATTCCAGGCCTTCGTCGGCACCTAATAAGATACAGGGAACAGGGTTTAAGGTATGGGTTGTAAATGGGGATCCATCAGGATTTTTCATTTTATCGGCATTTCCATGATCTGCGATTATAATTACGGCATAATCATTTTCCAAAGCTGTCTCCACGACTGCTTCAGTACAGGAATCCACAGTTTTACAGGCTTTTTTTGTAGCTTCCATATCTCCAGAATGGCCTACCATATCGGGATTTGCAAAATTAAGACAGATAAAATCTGTATTTCCTTCTTTTAATTCGGGGATGATATGATCGCGGATTTCTTCTGCGCTCATTTCCGGTTTTTTATCGAAGGTAGAAATATCTGGAGAGTCTACCATAATACGCCTCTCGCCATCAAATTCTTTTTCCCTACCTCCATTAAAAAAGTAAGTTACGTGCGGATATTTTATAGTTTCTGCTATTCTAATTTGTTTTTTTCCCTCTTTCGACAAAACTTCACCTAGAGTATTATTAAGATCTTCTCCTTCAAATAATACCGCCACATTTTTGAAAGTTTTGTCATAGCGGGTCATGGTTATATACCGAAGATCCAGTTTTTTCATGCCCTCGTCTGGAAAATCCTTTTGAGTAAGGGTTTGGGTGATCTGCCGCGAACGATCGGTGCGATAGTTGAAGCAAATTACCACATCCCCATCATTAATAGTAGCTATAGGTTCATCGTTTTCAGTTAAAACTATGGGTTTTAAAAATTCATCAGTTTCATCTTTTTTATATTTTTGATTCAGGGTTTCTTTCCATTTTTCAGATTTAACTTTTGTCGCTGCTTCCCCGTTTACTAATGCCTGATATGCTGTTGCGGTCCTGTCCCAGTTTTTACCCCGGTCCATCGCATAATACCGGCCCATGATGCTGGCTAATTTTCCGGAGGTGTTTTTGAAATGTTCCTGCAAGCCTTCAATAAATCCAATCCCGCTTTTAGGATCGGCATCGCGGCCATCAGTAAAAGCATGGATATAAATTTCGGTAACATCCTGTTCAGCAGCGATGCTGCAAAGTGCTTTAAGGTGATCTATATGGGAATGAATACCGCCATTAGAAATAAGCCCCATGATATGAACCTTTTTTCCTTCTTTCTTAGCATAGTCGAAAGCATCTCTTAAAACAATATTCTTGGAAAGATTGGCATCCTTAATCGCCAAATTTATTTTAACCAGATTTTGGTATACCACTCTACCAGCACCAATATTAATATGGCCTACTTCAGAATTGCCCATCTGGCCTTCCGGAAGCCCCACTGCAATCCCATGAGTTTGTAGCTTTGTGTTTGGCTCCTCCTGGAGTATTTTGTCTATATAGGGAGTATTTGCCTGTGCAATGGCTGACACCTCTTTCTCTTCTTCAGGGGCAATTCCCCAACCATCCAGGATCATTAGTAAAACTTTCTTTTTCATAATATAATTATTACTACTGTTTTAAAATCCCGTTCCTAATTTTTTTCCTCAATTGAATTTTTAAAAAGATCGTTTTCTATTAGGTTTATATTCTATTTACATTGATTACTTCTTATCACTAAGCCATTTATAAATCTTTTCCACATCTTTCTTCCTGCACAATTCTGTTCCTGGAGTTATCGTAGCTGCGGTACCTGCGGCCACTCCCCATTTAACTGCGTCTTGAAGCCCGTCCCCGCGTGACAAAGAAAGAATAAGACCACCTACCATGGAATCTCCTGCGCCAACGGTGCTTTCCTGTTTAACCGTAGGTGGTACCACATATTCAATACTTTCTTTAGAAGCCACCATGGCACCTCTGGCCCCAAGGGAGACAATTAATAGTTCGGCTTTACCTTCATCGATAATTTTACGGGCGATTTCTTCCTGTTGCATTCCCGAAATTTCATCTTTTCCTGCCAAATCACTTAATTCTCTCAGGTTTGGTTTCATTAAATAGACACCTGTATTTGCAGCTTCATTTAAAGCATTACCCGAGGTATCAATTACACATTTAATATTTTTATCCTGAGCAATTTTTGCAATTTTACCGTAGAAATTATCAGGTGCGCCGGGGGGTAAACTTCCGCTGGCTACTAAGTACTCTATATCATCGGGTAATTCTTCAATCCTGTCTAAACATTTCTGAAGTTCTTCTTTAGAGATTTCACTTCCGGGCATTCCAAATCTAAACTGGCTACCTGTTAAATTTTCTGTCACCATTAAGTTTTCCCGGGTAGGATTTTTAATCTGAATCAAGTCCTGATCGATTTTTTCTTTTTCAAGAAGCTCTTTAATCTTATTACCGGCTGGACCACCTGCGGCATATATGGCCAGGGATTCACCCCCTAAAATTTTTATAGCCCTCGAAACATTAATGCCGCCACCTCCCGGTTCGTAATTGGGTTCTTCACAGCGAAGCTTTTTTTCAGGTTTTAATTTATCGATGTAAGTGCTTTTGTCCAGCGCTGGGTTTAATGTTAGTGTTGCTATTTTCATAATCAAAGATTTTTTTTAAAAAGTTTTAAGACCTGTATAATAATGAGTGGTAGTAGGCTGGTAACTACTATTAAGCCCCAAATACGTAATTCAAGTTTCTGGAAGGAAAGAACATCGGCTATGCCAGGAATAAAATACGCTGCAAATAATATTGAAAAGCACAGGGCGAGAGCCATCCAGATATATTTATTTCGAGTTACCTGGTTTTTAAAGATATGCTCATCGCTTTCTCTCATATTAAAAACGTGCAAAAGTTGGGAAAATGCCAGGCTAAAGAAAGCCACATTGTTGGTGATTTCTTCGGGCTGTTCCCATACATAGTGAGCAAAATAGTAGGCGCCGCATATGCAAATCGCAAGAATAGAACCGTACAAGCCAACCTGAATCCAGTTCTGTCGGGTTAAAATAGGTTCTTCGGGATCTTTAGGAGGTTTTTTCATGACCCCGGGACTTCCTTCGCCTACTCCCAACGCAAGCGCTGGAAAAACATCTGATAGCAAATTAAGAAAAAGTAGTTGTAGTGGTAATAGCGGTAAGGCAAATAAGCTAAAGCTTATGGTAGCAATAATGATAATCTCACTAAGGTGATAAGAAAGCTGATAGATAATGAATTTGCGAATATTACCAAAGATGATTCTACCTTGCTTGATCGCTTGTACGATAGAATTGAAAGCATCGTCTTTCAGCACCATGTCAGAAACCTCCTGTGCCACCTCTGTACCTCTTTTTCCCATCGCTATCCCAATATTGGCTCTTTTTAATGCCGGGGCGTCGTTAACACCGTCACCGGTCATACCCACTATTTCGCCATTCTCCTGGAAATGTTTTATGAGGCTTAGTTTTTGTGAAGGATCCATTCTTGAGAAGACACTGGTTTTGGTAAGATTACTGTTGTCTTTTGCTTTTTCCAGTTCCTCCTTCAAATTCTTTCCAGTAATACTACCAGGGGAATCCTCACTTTCTTCAAATAGATTTACCTGTTTACCGACATTCTTAGCGGTTCCGGGATGATCCCCGGTAACCATTACTACTTTAATTCCCGCTTTCCGGCAAGTATCAATAGCTTCGGCGACCTCTTTTCGTGGAGGGTCTATAAAACCTACTAAACCCGTGAAAGTAAGCTGATGTAGAAAATCTTCAGCTTCCTGTCCTTCCGGGAGCGTGTCAATTGTTTTATAACCAAAAGCCAGTACGCGAAGGCCTTCATCGGAGAGTTCGTCATTCTTTTTGTTCCAATATTCTTTATCGTCTTCGGTTAATTCTTTTACTTCGCCGTCAACAAGTATGCTCCCGGATCTTTCGATAATAGCATGAGCAGCACCTTTGCCAGCTACATAGAGGCCGTCACCGTCCTGATGTATAGCACCCATTACCATAGAATCTGAATCAAATGGATCGTGAAGTTTTCTCTCTAGTTGGCGGTTATCCTGGTAGAGGTCCTGATCAAATTTTTGGCTAAAGTTCAATAAGGCTACTTCAAGTGGATCTCCTTCTCCTTTACCACTTTCTATTTCACTGTAGTCTTCATCATTATTCTTCTCTACATCTTCCTTTGATTTTCCGGAATCTGATGAGTTATTTTCCTCGGTAGAGGTTTCATCTGACGATGGCTTTTTCTTGTTATTTTCGTCATTTTTGTTAGAGCTTTTTTCTCCCAGTAGACTGGCATCATTAGCCAATACAGCAATTTTAAGCATTTGACTAAAGTTACTATTTTCTTCTGGGGTTTCATTTTCTTTTATAACAGGCTGGGCTTTTTTATGCCATTCTACGTTCATTCTCTCATCTCCGGGAAAGTAAAAAGTGTTTACGGTTAATTGGTTTTTGGTTAGGGTACCGGTTTTATCTGTAAATATTACGGTAGTTTCTCCAAGGGTTTCCACCGCTTCAAGCTTTTTTACCACTACGTTTTTCCTGGCCAGCCGCAACATTCCACGGGCAAGAGCAATACTGGCTACTATTGGCAGGCCTTCAGGTATGGCGGCGATAGTCCAGGCTATAGATGTTTGGATGAGGGTATAAATTTCCTTTCCAGAGATCCATCCAAATACAAGAAAAGCTACTGCCAGGCCAATCGTTACAAAAATTAAATGCTTTGTGAGTTTGTTTAGCTTTTGGTTCAGGGGTATTTCATCTTTCTCTTCTTCGCCAACCATTGCCGAGATACTTCCCAGCTCTGTCTGCATACCAGTGTTATATACTATAGCTTTTCCTACACCACTGGTAACGGCGGTACCTTTATAAAGAATGTTATTGCGGTCTGCCACCTGCCTTTCTTCCTCGATGGAATCTGAAGACTTAGTTACCGGTACCGATTCACCGGTTAAAGGGGATTCATCTATGGCTAACTCGGTTGCCTGTATTATTCTGGCATCAGCGGCAATAAGATCTCCAGATTCAACAATAAGAATATCCCCTGGAACAATTTGATCGGCATCTATTTTTTTTTCTTCATTGTTTCGCAATATTCTCGCCCTTATCTTATCCATTTCCTTTAAAGCTTTCATGGATTTCTGGGCTTTGTATTCCATCCAAAAACCTATTATGGTATTTATTAAGAGCACCACGATAATCGCAATACCTTCAGCAAGGTCTCCAAATACAAAAGCCAGGGCAGCGGCTGCACTCAACAGGTAGATTACAGGATTATTAATTTGGGCAAAAATTATTTTCCAAATGCTTCTTTCTTTCTGCTTTTCGAGAACATTGGGACCATATTTTTTCCTCCTTTGCTCAACCTCATCTTCAGACAAACCTTTTTCAGTATTGACACTAACAGTTTTTGCGACTTCTTCAGCAGATTTTCGGTAGGCGTTTTCTAAGATTTTGTTTGTTCTGTCTTCCTTTGCCATCTATAACTGGATATAGTTTATAAAGTTGATTTAGTTTTTTATGAAATTTCTGTTAGAGAAAATTCTCTCACCTCTCCGTGTTTAAATTCATAAATTTTGTTTATCACTCCAATATTTACTTTGTTACTCCATCCCTCTTCAAAGGAAATGGTCAATTTCTCCTGGTTTAACGCAATAAGAATCCAATGTTGACGATATTTAATGCGCATGGTGATCTTACTCAAATTCGGAGGAAGCTTAGGATTAATCCATAAGGCATCTTCGCCTACTTCAAGTCCAGCAAAATTTCGCTGAATAAGATCTAGTGATCCTGCCATGGCTCCAAGATGTACGCCTTCTGGAGTTGTACCTCCCTGGATATCTTCAAAATCACTAATCAACAGGGTTTCAAAATTCACCCAGGAATCTTCTTTGTCATACTTTGAAAGAATCCAGGAAAAAACAAACCGGCTAAGGGTAGAGCCGTGTGAGGTGCGTTTCTTATAGTAATTTATATTGTTTATAATTTCCTCTTCTCCGAAGCGGTGACCTAGTTTCTCGAACAAGTTTTTAATTTCTTCTTGAGAAAACAGATAGAAAAGCATAAGTACATCAGTCTGTTTGCTTGCTTTATAGTTATTTGGAGAGTCTCCTTCATTTTCCAGAATACGATCGAGCCGTTGAATATTGTCGTATTTTTCTTTGTATTCTTCCCACGGAAATTCTTCAAGGTTTTCGTAGCCTTCAAATTGGTTAATTATTCCATCTTCAATAAAAGGCACATACATTTTGGTACTTATTTCTTTCCAAAGCTCAAGTTGCTTATCGTCTATTTTTAGTTCTCTATATAGTTCCCGTTTTCGACTATTTTCTATTAACTCCAATATTTCTATTGCTTTTTGAAAAACCCACGCGGCCATAACATTGGTGTAAGCATTGTTATTAAGCCCCCTTTCTTCAGAATCTGGGTAAGAAGTATGGTACTCGTCTGGTCCCACAACGCCATTTATTTCATAGCGATCATATTTTTTGTTATAGGTTGCCTTGCTTGCCCAAAATAAGGCTATACTCAAAAAGATTTCAGCGCCATAAAAAGATAGAAACTGGCGATCGTTAGTAGCCAGGAAATACTGCCAAATATTATAGGCGATTGCAGAGTTTACGTGTTTTTGCAGGTAGGTATTATCTTGTATCCAATTTCCAGATTTAGGGTTTAGGTGAATTGTCTGGCTTTCTTCTTTACCATTGCTGCCGCTTTGCCAAGGGAACATGGCTCCTTTATAGCCTCCTTGTTTTGCAGCATAGCGTGCCTCATCGAGCCTGTAATACCGATAAAGAAGAAGGTTCCGGGTAATTTCGGGAAAACGGAGATTAAGAAAAGGAAAAATATAAAGTTCATCCCAAAATATATGACCACGATAAGCTTCACCATGAAGTCCTCTTGCTGGAACTCCAGTATCTACGCCTATGGTGTTTAAAGAAGCAGTTTGTATAATATGAAAAATATGAAGTCTGGCTAATTTTTGGACTTCCCCACAACCTATAACACCTATGTCTGCTCTATTCCATAAGTGCTGAAATGCTTTTTTATGCCGCGATAATATTGTACTGAACCTCCCTGAGCGTTTTATATCCTTAGAGGCTTCTAAAGAAGGTTCACTAATAGACCTATCCCTACTGGTATAAATGGCTACTATCTTCTCTACATCGTAAGTTACACCTTCTTTGACTGTGAAGCTAAGTATTTGCTCTATATAGCTATCTTTCTGCGAAGTTTTAGAAGTAGTTTCTACTAAATTCTTTCCGTAAAAGATTTGGGTTCTGGCGGCCTGGCTCATTGCTATTTTTGACTGCCTTGTTTGTACCTTAAGTAAAATGCTGTTTTTGTTGATTTCCCTGGAGTAAAGTGGTTCCAGATGATGACTTTCTAAATCTGAATATCTTTCAACATTATCATTAATTACAGTACCATCTAATGCAGTACGAATTTCTATATCTCCACTCCAGTTCTGGGGAGTAATAGACCATTGAATTCCTGCAAGATGCTTATCCATCATGCTTACCAGGCGACGGCTTTTAATTTTGGTTTGTCGCCCCTTTGTATCTTTAACCAGGCACATCCTTTCCAAAACGCCGGTTTTCATATTTAAACTCTGCTCGTAGTCAATAACTTGGTACTTTACCAGATCCAGCCACTGACCTCCAGCGGGTCTAAAACTAAGAGGTAGCCAGTTTGGAAAATTTACAAAATCTTCATTCTCTATGGTTTTTCCAGAAATTTCGGTTTTCGCCCTGTTGTATCCCCCTGCCAGATAAGTACCAGGATAATTATATTTATTGCGGCCTACTTCTTCTGCCGCGCCCCGTGTTCCAATATACCCGTTAGCCAAAGTGCAAAGGGCTTCCCGTAGTTTTTGTTCATCGGGATTCCAATCATTATACTTGATTTTAAAAGCTTCCATAGTATGTTAGCTAATTTTAAGATTGTTATTCCAGGCCTTTCTTTAATTGCTCTAAAAATTCTGTGACCTGTTTGGTATCTTGTAATTTATAACTGGCGGCTGTCTTTTCACTATGGGCACCTACAATTATACCCAGGCCGTCTTCTTGTATGGCTTCAAATCCATCTTCATCTGTAAGATCATCACCTACAAAAACTTGATAATTTTCTTGCTTATCTAGATCCAAATGCTTGGTTAGCCATTCTAGAGCGCGTCCTTTATGCCAGTTTATCGCTGGTTTTAATTCTACTATCTTCTTACCTCCGCCTTTTTTTAATGAGTCCTGTTGATCGAGAACCTCATCTACTGTATTTTTTACCAGATCAATATGATCTTCATTTACATTCCGATAGTGAACGGCGATAGCATATTTTTTTCTTTCTACTGTTACTCCATCAATATTCTTAAGTTTTTCGTTTAGTTCTTCCTCTGCCTGGTCCAGGGCTGGAAGGATATCTGCTTTAGATTCATGTTCCATTTCCAGTCCGTTTGGGCCTGTAATATCAAAACCATGACTACCTGCATAAATTACAGATTCTATACCTACTTTAGATTTAAGGTCCTTGCGATCCCGACCGCTCAAAATAGCTATAGGAATGAGTTTACTCAATTCAGAAATAATGTTTTTGTTTTTTTCTAAAAGTTTTGCCTCATCGGGATTGTTCACAATCGGAGTTAGAGTTCCATCGTAATCCAGAAACAGAGAAAGTTTTTTATTGCCTAATTTTTTATAAAACTCGTCAATATGTTCTAGGAGGTTTGGAAGTTCTTCGGCGGTTTTCTTCTTATGCATTGGCTAAATCTTTAAGTTTGGTCATATCTGTAATAATTAAATCGGCTCCTGCTTTTTCAAGTTTTTCTTTCTTGCCACCACGATCTACACCAATTACCAGGGCAAATTCTCCTCTTTTTCCTGCTTTTACTCCGGAAATAGCGTCTTCTGCTACGATTGTATTGCCTGGATTTACTTTTAAGTTTTCGGCAGCTTTTAAAAGAATATCAGGATTAGGTTTTCCTTTTAGGTTTTCTTTTTCTGAAGTGATTCCGTCAACTCTCACGGAAAAAAAAGAGGTTAGTCCGGCTTTATTTATAATAAGTTTACAATTCCTACTAGAGGAAAGCACAGCCAACTTTATGTTCTGGCCTTTCCATTTTTTCAGAATTTTTAGGCTATCGTGATATACATCTACACCTTCTTTTTCATTAATTTGGAGAAACAGGTTATTTTTTCTTTTCGCTAAATCTTCAAGCCTGTCTTTCTCGGGTGCATCACCTGGCTCTCCTTCCGGGAGATCTATTTTTTTGGAATTCAAAAAACTACGTATTCCATCCCTTCTGGGTTTTCCATCTATATATTCATTATAATCCTCTTCAATGTCAAGTGGCTGGAAATTATCTCCTTGTTTTTCCTTTAGGAATTTGGCGAACATTTTTTTCCAGGTTCGTGCATGGTGTGTAGCAGTTTTGGTAAGTACACCATCTATGTCTAAAATGACAGCACTAAAATTGATATTCCTAGCTTTCGGCATAATTTTTTAGATTGTCTATAAAAACTGCTTCTTTCTAAGATAAAAAAAAATGGGCTAGGCAAGATGGATTTCGGGCTTTTTAATATAATCTTAGCAATACAGATAAATGCTTTGTAGAAGTATAAGAGGCATGCAAAACCGGAAAACAATTTCTTTTAAGGGCGGTGAGTTTGTTTCGGTTAAGTTTAGATAGCTAGAGGAGGAGTTCTTCAATCCAATTAAATACTGTAATTAATTGGAAATGAAATAAAAAAAGTGGCTGTCTTAGACAACCACTTGATAATTATTGCTTAAGGTTTTATTTCTTATAACTGGCTTGAATATAAAATTCCAGTTCGTTTACTTCAATTTCTTCAAGTGCTATATTCTGTTCTAAATTTTCCCATTGATCAGTGGG
>DATFJA010000273.1:0-33654 GCA_035269545.1 Salegentibacter sp. | reverse complement strand
CTTATTTTGTATTTAGTCTCTGCTAAATTGCACATTTCTCTTGCAGATGGTAATTTATCTGAAATAAATTCAGCGTTAGAATGTGTGCAAATAGCTTTAAATTTTTCTACGCCATCCCCTATAAATACGGTTTTACCTTTCTCCAGATAATGTTTGAAGGAATTTTCATCTAAGACTTCAGCCTTGGTTTCTCTTATTTCATCCAGATTTGCATCAAAAACGCTTGCATAAACTTCCATTCTGCGTGCATCAAGCATAGGAATAATATATCTCTCTTCCAGTTTAACCTGTGCGGCTAAAGAGGTTAATGTAGCGACAGAAATTAAAGGCACGTTCAATGAAAAACACAGCCCCTTTGCTGCCGAAACACCTATTCTCAATCCTGTATAAGAACCCGGACCTTTACTGACCGCGATAGCATCAAGATCCTCTACCGCTAAATTGTTTTCTTTTAGAATTTCATCTATTAAAACATGTAATTTCTCGGCGTGTGAGTAATTATTGCTGTTATCTTCCTTTAATGCCAATAAATCACCATCTTTTGAAAGTGCCACTGAGCAATTTGTGGTTGCGGTTTCTAAGCAAAGTATAAGTGCCAAATCCTTTGGTTTTTTCTATTTATTAGTTACCTCAACATCATCCCCTTCTTTAAGGCTTTTAGTTACGGTATTATATGGTCCTGTGATAACGGTTTCCCCTTCGGTTAAACCTTCAGTAATTTCAATATTGCTATCATCCTGAATTCCGGTAGAAACTTTTCTCAGTTCGGCTTTCTCCCCTTCCTTTAGAAAAACAGCTTCATATTTTTGATCTTCATTTTCGGTTACTGTAGTATCATTTTTAATAACGATTGCGCTAATAGGAACCCCTATTATATCATCCTTTCTATTGGTTATGATATCTACCGTAGCGGTCATACCAGGTCTAAATGGAGAATAATTCTCAGATTTCCCTTCTAAAAGATCTTCGTATGATTCCTCTAAAATACGAACTTTCACCTTAAAGTTGGTCACCTGGTCTGTGGTAAGTGCAGCATCAGCCGAGTTTGAAATCTCGGTAACAATTCCTTTAAATTCTTTACCTAAATAAGCATCAACCTCAACAATGGTAGAATCTCCAACTTCAACTTTTACAATATCATTTTCATTCACATCTACTTCAACTTCCATATTGGTAAGGTTCGCTACCCTAAGAATCTCGGTACCCGCCATTTGTTGGGTTCCCACAACCCTTTCTCCCAGCTCGGCATCTAATTTTGAAATGGTACCAGTCATAGGCGCGTAGATATTTGTACGCCCCAGGTTATCCTGAGCTTCTTTTACCGTAGCCGACGTACTTTGCATATTAAAATAAGCAGATTCTTTATTGGCTGTTGCTACTTCATATTCTGAAACAACTCTGTCCCACTCCGCTTTGGAAATCACTCCTTTTTCAAAAAGACTTTTATTACGATTATAATTCGCTTCGGCTTGTTTTAAACTAGCCTGGGCCTGTGCGTAATTTGCACGAGATGTTTCTAAGCCTGCCTGGGCTCTATTTACACTAGATTGATAAATATCTGGGTTAACCCTAACCAATAGATCTCCTTTTTCTACGGCTTGGCCTTCCACAACAGGAAGTTCAATAATTTCTCCCGATACTTCAGAAGATAATTTAACCTCAATCTCCGGCTGAATTTTCCCGGTTGCAGAAACGGTTTCTACAATATCTATAGGTTCAATTTTGGTAATTTCTACTTCTTTAAAATTACCGGTTTTTCCAAACCAACCGGCTTTTTTACCTACTATAAGCAATAGAATAAGCGCAAGAGCAATTCCAACGATTATAAATAGTGTCTTTTTCTTCATAATTTAAAATTTAAGATCGGTCACAGGTACTCCAAAGTATAACTCAAGTACTTTTAATTTAAAAATGTAGTCGTATTTAGTTCTTAGTACTTCGCTTTGGGCGTTTTCGTACCTTAATTTTGCCTGGCTAAATTCAAAAGCATTAGAAATTCCAACGTCAAAACGCTGTGTAGCATATTCAAAAGCCTGCTCTTGTGCGTTTGCTGCAACCAAGGCAGCTTCATAAGCTTCAAAAGCTCCTTCAGCATCTACATAAGCCTGATAAACATTTGCTTCAAGATCCAGCTCTGCCTGCTCCAATTCATACTCAGCACGTCTGGCATTCACCTCACTTCTTCTCACCTGGTTTCTGGTAGCTAAGCCATTAAAAATTGGCACACTAACCTGTACTCCGTAGGTCACACCATCGTTACGTTGTAATTGTTCGAAAAACGGCAGTGGATTACCAATAGTGGTTAAAAAATTAGGGGCTACCACAATATCGCCTGTACTTTCTACAATCCCAATTTCTCGGGTTGGATCATTATCGTCTATCTCTGCTCCTACAACTCTTCCCTGTCCAGATTCCCTGGTATTATAATTGAAAAAAGCACCTACGCTCGGGTAATAAGCTCCTTTCGCTATTTCTACATCTTTTTGGGCTATCTCTCTGTTCGCCTCAGCAATTTTGATTTCAGATCTTTCTTCTCTTGCTTGTGCTACAATATCTTCTACCGAATTATCTAAAATTTCAATTCCAAAAATATCATAACCCCTTTCTACGATATCAAAATTCTCGTAATCTTTTATAAGCAGGGTTTGTGCTAAACTAATTAGCGAAATTCTAATATTGTTTTGAGCAACAATTATACGTTGTAGTTCATCAGCATAGGTAGCCTCTATTTCTAGAAGATCACCTTGCGGTAAAGATCCCGCTTCTACCAGTTGTGCTGTTCTCTCCATCTGCTCTTCGGTAACTTCGTTTTGCATCTTAAGTATTTCCAGGTTTTGCTTATTGAAGAGCACCTGTAAATAAGAATCGGCAACGAAAAGGGTGATATCATCCTTCATTTTATCCAGTGCATACTGGCTGGCAAGTTTTGATATTTTTGCGCGTTGTAGCTGCTTAAAATTTCTAAGTCCGTCAAAAAGGTTCAGACCGGCAGTAACTCCTGCTGAAAAGTTTCGCGTCGTTTGAGTTTGCAGTACCCCCGTAGTTACATTTTGTGTAAGACCAGTATTCCAGGAGTTAGTTGCCGAAGCATTTATATTTGGCAAGAAATTACCAATGGCATCTCTTTTCCCCAACTCGGCAAGTTCTATATCGAGTTCGCTTTGTTTTACTGAAATATTATTTTCTAATGCGTAGTTCACACATTCCTGTAGTGTCCACTTATTATTTTCCTGAGCTTTTACAAATAAAGCAGAAAATAAAAATAGAATTAGTAAGCTGTATTTTTTCATAATCGGAATTGTAGTTGATGAGTCTGTGAAATTCTAAACTTGTTACATTTTTAAATAAAAATCTATCTTCCGGCGAATTCCGGACCTGGTTGAACCTTGTTCCACACCTTAATTTTATCGTCTTTGGAAATACCATCTTTCACTTCTACCTGAATCCCATCACTAATTCCTAATTCCAAATCTCTTCTTTCAAATTGCTGATCTCCTGTTTCTACTTCAACATACGGCTCCTGAGTTTTAGGATCAAATTGCACTAAAGCTTCTTTAATTGCCAAAACCTCGTCTGCCCTATCTAAAATAATAGATGCATTTGCACTCAAGCCGGCACGTATAAAAGTAGTATCGGCCTTGTCTAATGTGCCTTTAATCTCAAACTGAATCGCCCCATTTTCATCAACCCCTTTAGGAGCTATATAATCTAAAACAGCATTAAAAGTTTTATTCTCTATAGCGCCAACTGTTACTTCCAGCGGTAAATCTTCTTTGATCTTTCCTACTTCACTTTCATCAACTTTTCCTTCAAAAATCATTTCGTTAACATCAGCCAGTGTAGCTAAAGTAGTACCGTCATTAAAATTATTACTTTCAATTACCTGGTTCCCTACTTTCACCGGAACATCTAACACCATCCCGTCTACCGTAGAGCGAATAAGAGTATTTGCCGCACTGCCAATACCACTGGTAGTTCCCGTTTGCACAATTTCAAAATTCTGTTTTGCCGAACGATAGTTTTGCTGCATTCTTTTATAGTTAGCTTCAGCATTGTCAAAATCGTTTTGAGAAATCACTCCTTTTTCAAACAAAGATTTTTGTCTTTCGAAGGTTTTTTCCTCATTTTCTAAATTGATCTTGGCAGTCGCCACGGCATCTTTAGCGCTTTGCAATGAATTCACATTAGGAATTACCCGTATCTTCGCGATAAGATCTCCAGCCTCGACTTTCTCCCCGGCTTCAATATATATTTCGTCTATAATTCCTGAAATATTAGGTTTTATAAGCACTTCTTCCTTAGGAACAATATTTCCCGTTGCCACAGTTTTTTTAACAATGGTTTCTATGGAAGCCTGCTCGGTTTCATAAACAGTAGGATCCTCCTGACTTTTCTGAAACAAATAGTATAATGCGCCTACAAAAACCACGACGATTAGTACTAAAATTGAAATGGTAACTGTCTTTTTCATCTGTTTATATTTTTACTCATAATTGGAAAATTATTCCAGGTTTTAAATCATTCCCCTGTTTTGCTAATTTTAGCGTCCAGCGTTATACTGGCTTCATTTTTCGATTCTATTACTCTTCTTTACTTTTCTTTTTATTCAGTTCTTAGTGCATCAACAGGCTTGATCTTAATTGCATTTTGCGCCGGAATAAGCCCGGCCAACAAACCTGAGCATACCAAAATCGCCAAAGCGGTAAGCACTACACCTAAATCTACACTTGGGTTGGCAAACATCATTTCTGAAGTATCCATGCCACTTAGAGCATAATTTACTGCTGCAATTATCCCCGTTGCGAAAATAATTCCTGCCATTCCCGAAATAATAGTAAGGACAATAGATTCCATCAAAATTTGTCCCCTAATAGACCATGGCGTAGCGCCAAGGGCACGTCTTACTCCAATCTCATTTGTTCTTTCTTTTACTACGATCAGCATAATGTTACTAATTCCAATAATTCCCGAAAGCAATACCAGGATTCCTACAAAGTAGGCTACTGCTTTTAGCGCCACGAACAAACCATTTATTTTGTTGAATTCTTCATATAGGTCAAAATTCCCCACCGCCCTGTCGTCTTCCGGATGAATTGTATGCCTGCTTTTTATAAGATCTAAAATGCTCGACTTTAAACTGGTAATTGAATTCTCATCAGTGGCAGTTATTGCCATCCATCCTACGGTATCACCCATGTTAAAAGCCTGGGAGAACGCGGTAAATGGCACATAGATTTCTTTTTGAGCTTCTTCTGCATTTCCGCCGCCACCACCTTTTTTCTTATAGGTGCCAATAACCATAAAATTGACGCCATTTATTTTGAGATAAGTTCCTAAAACCTCTTCCTCTTTCTCATAAAGTTCACGTCTTACCCCTTCCCCAATTATGGCAACTTTTCGCTTTTGCTGAATATCCAGATAATTAATAAACCTTCCGGCAGTAACGTCCATAGGTTCTTGTTGAATGATCTCGGGATAATCACCATATACATTGAAAGCACCTGTTTGCAAGCCTCGTATTACATTGTTATTTCCACCGAAACCGCCTAACTGATTTCTGGGGGAAATAAATCGAAGTCCCGGTACATTTTCCCTAAGCGCTTCAACATCGCTTGTTTTAAAATTGTATCGGCGGCCTTTTGGCAAGCCTTTATAGGGTTTGGAAGCGGTTTGGGTCCACATGAACATCGTGTTGGTTGCAATACCACCAAACCCCTGTTTCACACCATTCTCCAATCCTTTTCCGGCCGCAAGAAGAATTACAAGAATAAAGATTCCCCACATTACTCCAAAGGCAGTGAGTATAGTTCTAAACCAATTAGAACTAAGTGCTTCGATTATTTCGCTCCATTTATCCCTGCTAAACATATTACTCGTCTCTTAATGCTACAATAGGTTTAATTCTCGCAGCCCTCCAGGCGGGGAAAAATCCGGCAAAAGCACCGGCTATAACTAAAATAAAAACGGTAGTAAGCGCCACATTAAAATTAACTGCCGGGTTAGCGATATATTGAGTTTCTATAAATGGCCCCACAAATTCCAATAACAACAAACTGGCAATTAAACCTATAAATCCCGCAATTGCGGTTACAAAAATAGATTCGTGCAATACCATTCCTACAATAGATAATGGTTCGGCTCCCAATGCTTTTCGTATTCCTATTTCACGGGTTCTTTCTTTTACTATAATGAGCATAATATTACTTACTCCTACCACACCTGCGATAATGGTACAAATACCCACACCCCAAAAGAAGAATTTTATCATCGCAATTAGATCGTAGAAACGCTTGGCATCTTCCAGGGTATTATTAACATTTACCGCACTTTCATCATCTGGAGCTATAGTATGCGATTCTTTGAGCTGATTTTCAATATCTGCCGTAAATCGATTAGAAGCAGCGAGAGCATCCTTAAAATTATCTTCGGGCGCTAAGGTGAACGCCATATTGGCAATATTATTAGCACCTCCAAAAACTCGTTGCGCGGTAGAAATTGGCATAAAAACCCTACTTTCTTCCCGCTCACCACCAGGATCTGTATACACCCCGATTACTTTAAAATTAATTCCTGAAATCTGAACGAATTCCCCTATTGGGTCCTTACTATCTTTAAAGAGATCATTGCGAACTTTATTTCCCAACACCACAACTTTTTCGAAATTGTCAAGGTCTTTGTAATTTATGAATCGTCCCTCTATCATTCCGCTATTTTCAAGAAATTGATAATCGGGATAAACACCTTCTACACGATAAGAACCAGATTCTTTACCATAGTTCACAACACCGTTCCAAATTCTAAAAACCGAAGACCTATATTCTAAATCGTCCTGATGCTTTAATGTCGCGTAGTTAAAATCTTCATTCTTCATCCGGATTCTTCTACCGGGATTTAAGCCTTTATATTCTTTAGAAGTTACACCGGTATAGACATAGATAATATTCGCGGCATCTCTTTCAAATTCCTGTGAGATACCATTTCGCATTCCTTCACCAATTCCAAGAAGAACCACCAGAATAAAGATCCCCGAAGCTACCGAAAGCCCGGTTAAAAACGTTCGTAATTTATTTTTACGAATCGTATCAAAGATCTCTTCCCAACGTTCTAAATCAAACATTTTCCTGTGCTCTTACTTGATCAACTCTAGTATCCTGAATTATCTTACCGTCTTTTAAATTGACGATTCTCTTTGTCATTGCAGCAATATCGGGTTCGTGGGTTACTACAAGTATGGTTCGGCCTTCATCATTAATCTCCTGAATTAGATTCATCACTTCGTAAGATGTTTTCGAATCTAAGGCTCCGGTGGGCTCATCGGCTAAAAGCACTTTTGGATCGCTGGCAAGCGCCCTAGCAATCGCAACCCTTTGTTTTTGTCCTCCGGAAAGCTCATTTGGCAAATGCCCTGCCCAGTCGGCAAGACCAACTTTCTCCAAATAAGACATCGCTTTATCTATTCGTTCCGTACGTTTTATCCCCTGATAATAAAGCGGAAGCGCTACATTGTCCAGAGCATTTTTGTAAGAAATAAGATTAAAAGACTGGAAAATAAAACCTAAAAATTTATTACGATAACGAGCCGCTATTTTTTCGTTTAGATTTTTAATAGGAACACCATCCAGGGTATAAGAACCTGAATCTGCTTCATCCAGCATTCCGAGAATATTCAAAAGGGTAGATTTACCCGACCCTGAAGATCCCATAATAGAAACGAGTTCTCCTTCGGCTACGCTAAAATTAATTCCTTTTAAAACATGCAGTGAGTTACTGCCCATCTTATAGGATTTATGAAGATCTTTAATTTCTATCATCGCAATGAAATTATAGGTTGCTAGCTTTTTGTTGAAAAGCTTCACCCATAAGACTCTGCTGGAGAGAAAAAGTTACAGTATAAATGAGAAAATATTTTGATGCTGATTAAGCTTCTCCAGAATTTTTGGCTTTTTTTCGAGTACGGTAAATGTAATAACCCAAACCGCCTACCAAAAGATATGGAAAAGCCATCAGGTAAAGAATGCCATCATTAATTCCTTCTGCTGCGCTTTGATCGGTATCACTCTCAAGGACCGCCCGACACATGGAACATTGAGCTTGCGCCAACTCAGGAAGCAAAAGCAATATAGCGATAAGGAATAAAAACCTGATTTTCATAGCGATAAGTTCTGAATGCAAATTTAAGAAATTTTACATTGAAGCTTCAATAACAGCTGTTAAGAATTGAATTATTCAGTAATAAAGAATTTTAATAATATGGCCACATAAAAATATAAACCAAAACCCCGGTAATTGCCACATACAGCCAAATAGGAAAGGTCCATCGGGCGATTTTGGCGTGTTTTTGATATTCGCCTGTTAATCCGCGGTACATTGTAAAAAGAACTAAAGGCACAATAATCGCCGAAAGCATGATATGAGTTATAAGAATAAAGAAATATACAGGTCGTAAAAAACCTTCACCACCATAAGGCACAGGATCGTTACTAATTTTGGATATCACGTAGCTCACCAAAAATATAGCAGAAAGCGCAAAGGCAGTGATCATAGTATTTCGGTGTAATTTATATTCCCGAATACTCATAAAAAAATAGCCAAGCATTAATAATATTGCGGTTGATCCATTTAGAACGGCATGAAAAAATGGAAAAGTACCTGTTTGAGCGCCAAAAACATTATATCTCTCTGGCAGGTACATTAAAATTAGCACTATAATAGGTACCAGTACAGATAAAGCAATTATTACCGGCACCGCAATTTTGTCGGTTTGAGTTAGTGTTCTCTTCACAGTATTTTTTTAATATCCTCGATTAAAATATCAATTTGTGGCTCTTCCTCGCCTTCAGCCACCGTTTTATTTCTCTCTACCGACCCACGGTAGTAAATTATAGGGTTTCCATACTTGTCCAGGCGTGATCTAATGTAACCCTCTTTATCAACAAGGGCAAAGAGCCCCTGATGAGCAAATCCTCCCGGAACATCACTATCTTCCCCGGCATAGATATTAAAACCTCCATTAGCGAGTCCATATATAGCCTCCTTCTCACCGGTTAATAAATTCCAGTTAGGATGATCTATCCCATAATTTTCGGCATAAGATCTTAAAACCTTTGGAGTATCGTGTTTAGGATCTATAGAAAAGGAAGCTATTCCAAAATCTTCCCTATCCTTAAATTCCTCCTGAACTTCAACAAGATTTTGATTCATTATAGGGCAAATAGTAGGACAGGTAGTGAAAAAGAACTCGGCTACATAAACTTTTCCAAGATAATCTTCATTGGTAATGGTATCACCATCCTGATTTACTAATTGAAAGTCCGGTGCTTTTTTCTTGCTTCCATTAACTACAATATAAGCCAGTTTTTTATCGGGATTTGATCTCTTCTCAGCGCCTTTTACATTTAACCTATCTGCTTTTACAACCTCATCACTATTAATAGTTTCCACTATTTTAGGAATAAAAATAATTCCAAAAAGCAGAATGATTAATGAAAGACCTATGTAAGAATATTTTCTTTTCATCTTAATTATTTTTTCGCTCGGCGTTATTCTTTTTTAGTGCCAATCTATACTCTGCAAGAATAACCTTTACGTCATCATTCATTTTATTGCTCAACTCTGCTACCGAGCGGGAATCATAGCCATAGATCTTACCAAAGTCATCGTCGTCATCTCTTCCTCTTAAATTGCGATCTTTGTCTATTATAAAAACGTATGGAGTATAAGTTCCTTTTAACTCATGAGGAGTATTGAAGCTTTTAAATGTCTCTTTTATCTCGGCTGGAGTACCAAAAACGAATTTCCATTTTTCGGTTTCAGAAATCCCGCTAAATTCTTTTTTAAACTTTTCTGCCTCTTCTCGTGCTTCTTCCGGTAGCAGCACTACAAACTGAAAATCTTTGAATTCGTAATATTTTTCCAGTATTTTTTGGTCGAGATTAAAGGTGTTGCCTTTTAGATCATCCAGTTCTTTTCCGAAGAAAGCGACGATACTAATTTTATCTTCTAAACTTATATTTTCTCCTTCAAGACCATTAAATTCTGAAATATCGCTAACATCCTCGGTCAAAACAGGCAACTTAGCAAAATTGTTCTGCCCTGAAGCGAAAAACATATATGCAATAATAGGCAAGGCAAAAAGCACTAAAAGCACAAAAAATTTCTTCATAGTCCTGTATGTATAAGTGATGCAAAAATAAAAAAGACGGTTTAAAAAAACCGCCTTTCAGTATATTTTTAACTTTTGAATAATCTTTCTAGAAATCCCAGGCTACATGGTTGCTCTTATAAACTTCATAGATATAACCTCCTTCAGTTAAAAGAATAAAGATAAGGTAACTAATCAGGAAAATTGAGGTCCATACCACTGCCCGTCGCAATCCTTTAGTTTCTCCTTCAAGGTGCATAAAGGCCCAGGCAATATAATAAGCTTTATATATAGTTAGGAGGATAAAAATCCAATTAAGCAGAGACATACTTAAGAAAGAAGTATCTGTTAGAAATTCTGGTTTTAAAATTCCAAAAACAACTTCAACAAGGGTTACTATGGATAGGATTATAAATACCGTCCAGATCCTCTTTGTATTAGATTCGTGATGATGTGCTGTATCGTGTGCCATTTTTATTTATTTCTATAATTAAACCAGGTAAAAGAATGTAAAGACAAATACCCAAACTAAGTCTACAAAGTGCCAGTAAAGACCAACCTTTTCTACCATTTCGTAATTCTTTCTGCGTTCGTAAGTTCCAAGAATTACATTGAAGAAGATAATGATGTTAATAAGAACACCTGAAAAAACGTGAAAACCGTGAAAACCGGTAATAAAGAAAAAGAAATCGGCAAATAAAGGCGGACCGTATTCGTTACGTGTAAGGTTAGCTCCTTCTACCACACCTACGGCCTCACTATTTAACTTAGCAATAGACTCCTCGCGGGAAAGGATGGTTTTTTCACCCTCCTCGTTCACCATTTGAGTTCTTATTAAAAGATCTGAATTTTCAGCAAAACCAGCTTTCACTCCTTCTATAGAATAGGATGGCAAAGATCTTTCACTCTCAAACCAAACCCCGTTCCTGGCTTCGTGTTCAACTCTAGCTGAAGCCTCAGGTATTGCTACATCTGAAAGCGCCACCCTGTGCCCATCACCATCAATAAACTGTAATATATTACCGCCTTCTGTATAAACAGCCCCGTAGGTACCATTGATGAAATTTTTCCATTCCCAGGCTTGAGAACCAAGGAAAATAATACCACCAATAATGGTAAGGAACATATAAAAAGTAACTTTCCCCTTCTTCAATTGATGACCGGCATCTACCGCGAGCACCATGGTTACAGAGGAAAAAATAAGTATAAAAGTCATTAACGCCACATAATACATTGGCGCATCTACCCCGTGCAGAAATGGAAAGTGATTAAAAACTTCATCAGCAATTGGCCAGGAGTCTATAAATTTAAAACGAGAAAACCCATAAGCTGCAAGAAAACCAGAGAAGGTAAGTGCATCGGAAGTGATAAAAAACCACATCATCAATTTGCCATAACTAGCCTTTAAAGGCTCATTTCCACCACCCCAGGTTTTACCTTCGGTGCCTGTTCTAACAACAGTAGCTTCCATAGAAGAGTATTTAAATTTTACGTATTGCGCAAAAATACGCAATTTTATTATCTAAAGAAATATAAAAATACAAACAGGTAAATCCACATAAGATCAACAAAATGCCAAAAAGTCGCACCTAGCTCAATACCAAGCATTTGACCTTTTTTATAACGTTGTTTAAAATGGTTATAAATTACCACCAAAAGCGTGATTATACCTGCCAGCAAGTGCACCATATGCACCAAAACCAAAACATATATAAAGGAAGTGGTAATACTACTTTCGCTTCCGGTAAAATAATAACCATTAGCTATAATTTCGGAAAAACCGTTAAACTGAAATACTACAAATAGCACTGCAAGTATCAAAGTGCCAATCAACATTGCAGAAGCATTTCTGCGATTTCCAGACAGAATACTTTGTTTTGCAAGAATAAATGTAAAACTACTTAATACTATAACAAGCGTACTCCAAAAAAATGCATTTGGCAGTTCAAATTCAGTTAACCAATCTGGCCTTGTTTTACTTACCACGTAAGCACTGGTTAAACCTCCAAATGTCATTACCATACTAATTATACCAAACCAGAGCATCATCTTCTTGGCCCGGTCGTACTTGTGCTTTTCCCCACCCTGAGTTAAATCCATTGTCTTATAAATTTATCTAAAACATATACAATTTGTAGCAGCGTAATATAAGATACGCTTGCAAACATTAATTTTTTAGCTGCCTGAGCAGTTTTCTCTTTATACAATTTTATCGCATAATAAAGCATTCCCAGCCCGAGCAATAGAATAATTGCACCGGCTACCGGAGATAGAAACAGCTTTCCGGTAACCCCAAAAACCGGAATCAATGACACCAAAATAGTCCACACGGAATAAAGAATAATCTGTATTGCAGTGCCTTTGTCCCGCTTACCGGTAGGCAACATAAAGAATCCACCTTTTTTATAATCGTCATACAACCACCAGCCAATAGCCCAGAAATGCGGGAATTGCCAGAAGAATTGTATCATAAATAAGGTACCGGGCTCTATGCTAAAATTACCGGTTGCAGCGACCCAGCCCAACATAAAGGGAATAGCTCCAGGAATAGCTCCAACAAAAACCGATAACGGAGTTTTAGTCTTTAAGGGAGTATATAAACTTACATACAGAAAAATACTTATAGCCCCAAACATGGCCGTTTTAGGGTTAATAATATAAAGCACTATAAGTCCTGAGATTGTAAAAACACTTGCAATAACAAATGCGGTACTTACAGACATTCTTCCGTCGGGAATCGGTCGGTTCTTTGTACGAGCCATAAGCGCATCTAAATCACGCTCTATAATCTGGTTATAGGCATTTGAGGCACCCACCATAAAATAGCCACCAATAGCCAGCAAAAATACAGTAACAAAATTTATACTGTCAGCGCCCAAAAAATAACCAGCAATAGATGAAAAAACCACGCTTACAGCAAGCCGAACCTTGGTAATTTCTTTAAAGTCTGTTAGAATTGAAGCCGAAGGAGTATGTACGTCGGTGCTGCTCAAAAAGTAGGTTTTTTAATTGGTGCAAAGATACTCCTTAATTGGGTTTTGGCAAGGGGGCAAAAATGTTAATTTTCAGACCTTAAGGAATTGATATAATATCCAGAAAAATAACTAAAGAAATTAAGATTTAGTAATCATAATACCAATTAAAGATATCGGTTCGAATTCCAAAATTTAACCAGCTTGTAGTATTCTCAAAAGTCTGAGGTGTTTTGACATCAGGATTAAAAGAGCGGTAAATAAAACTTCCATAAAGTTTAAGGTTGGTTGCCGGATTTACAATATAACCAGCTTCAACACTAGAGAACAAAGAATTAGTCGTGTTCCCCTGGCCAATTTTTACACCGGTATCAAAAGGCCGTTGTCGCTCGCTTGTGTAGATATCTCCACCATACGCAGCCTGATTGGTTGCCATATTATAATCGAAACCTCTTTTACCGTAAATCACCTTAGCATTTCCATACCACCGGTCTTTTTTATAACGAGCAATTGCAAGAATTTCTCTAAAATTAGAACCCCACAAGTGCGCCATAGACTGATTATTATGACCGTAATTTAAAACCCCTGTATTATGAGAATAAGTATAAGGGCGAACCTGGTTATACTCAAGTCTTAGAAATAGCCCGGGAATTTTAAAAGCATCAAAATATTTAACCCCCAACTGATATCCAAGTTTATTTTTCCAGCTTTGATTTCCACCAAAAACATCGGAAGTAGAAAATTCATCAATTATCATTTGCCCATACACGTTTATTTGATCTGTAAACTTGTATTTAGAGGTAAGACCAATGATCGCATTTCCTCCACGAGCCCCGGTAGAGAACTCTATAGCGCGGTAAAATATAATCGGGTTTAAATAATTTAAATCGAAACCACGATTATTATCGTTTTCCCAAACTACAGATTCGAACAAACCAATATTGAGTCTTTTGGTAACATTATAACTTAAATAATGGTTGGCCATATATTTAGTCCTAAACGAACCACTATCTGTAACTGACGGCCTCACATCTCGTAACGACATCCAGGTATTGGTATATTTCAGCTTCCAAAACATAGTATTTAATTTAAAATAAGGATATGGTGAAGCATTATCGCTCATTAATAGCGAACGATACCCATCCCCGATAAAATTTTTACCGTGACCAAATTGCAGATTAAAAAATTTATTAGGAGTATAAGACAAATAACCTTCGGCTACAGGGTAATCATAACCTTCATCCATAAAGGGCTTAGCAATTCCTCTTCCGGGAATTATAGCAGGATCGCCACCATCTGGCCTTATAGACTCTGCGAAGCGATTATAATAATCGGCAAACCTGCCTTGATTTTCGTAAGCGACCGTATAGAAATTGAAGTTTTTTCCCAATCCACCCTGAAAAATGAGGGCACGTGTATTATTATAAGTAAAGTCGAATTCGGTTTGTTGGAAATCTTTACCTAACTGAAGGTCTAAACCAAAATCTAGCGTAAACCAGTAATCTTCTGTTTGATATTGAACAAGATGCTCATTTAACAATTTTCGTCCCAGCCAGGAATTTACATCCTTTAGCATTTCATTCTCTTTCGCCTTAAAATCGTAATATTTAGAAACTTCAGAAAAAAGCAAAGGTTTTGAGGCAGAGTGCGTATTCACTCCAATTTTATTAAACTCAGCATCAAATCGGCTGTAATACTCGTGCGAAAGCGGGATATTTATTTGACTCTCATAGCGAGGTCGTGTAAATTCCCCCGATTTAATTTTATCATATTCATCGGTTAAATCGTTCTCCTCTTGCAATTGAATATTTCCAGCCCTCACATCATCAAACTTTCTGGAAGTTTCCTGGAGTTGCTCAAGATTTAATGATAACGGAATCTTTACCGGCATTTTAAATTGAACAAAAACGGGCCTGGCGTTATAGGTTGCGGGTTTTATTTGTGGAAGAAGATCAAAAACACGCTGCATTTCTTCTTTTAAATCAGTATATGCCGCTTCCGTATAAATAATTTGGAAATCACCGCTCTTATCAACTTCAAAAACAACAATTACTTTTCCTTCATATTCCTCTTTAATTATTTCCGGAGGAACATTATAATTATCAAGAATAAACTCTCTCAAAGTATTTTTGAAACACAGTTCCTTATTGTCGAAATCTATATTCGCACACTGAGAAAACTCCGGAAAGCGCTGGGTATTGCTCTGAGCCTGAGATTTTAAATTAATCGCACTTAATAACACCAGAAGAAACAGGTAGTTCTTCATAATTGATTTAGGGAAAGATTAGTTACACTTTCGAAATATACATTTTTTTGAAGAGAGTAAAACAGCTTAAAATAAAAAATCCCGGGACATGCCCGGGATAGTAAAATTATAAAAGAACCTTTTATTAGTCCTGTACCTGGAATATAATCGGTAAAGAGTACATAACTCCAACTGCTTTACCTCTTTGTTTACCTGGCTTCATTTTTGGCAATTTGTTAATTACCCTTGCAGCTTCACGCTCTAACCTTGGGTGAGGAGCACGAGACATTACATTAGTAATATTTCCCTTTTCATTAATTTTGAACTGAACAATAACCCTGTTCACACCAGAAAGACCAAGCTCTGCACCAAGATCGGTATCAAAGTTACGGTTTACAAACTGACTGATCTTTTGGCTCATACATTGTTTACGCTCTTCGTTATTATTTAGGTTTTCACACCCTGGGAAAATTGGCACATCTTCAATAACCGCGAAAGGTACATCTTCTACCTCTTCTTCTGTAGGCGCCTCAACAACTTCCTCTACTTCCACAATCTCGTCAAGATTGGTTTCTGTAGATTCGATTTCGTCTTCTTCTACCTCTTCCTCATCCTCTACAACTTCAATAACCTCTGGTGCCGGAGGTGGAGGTGGTGGCGGTGGAGGCGTATTCTGCATCTCTGTAATTGGGATTTCTTCATCGTCTAGATCGTCCATATTTAACTGACCGGTATCAATGGCTTCCTTGTCGTAAGTCTTCCACTCAATAGCACGCCAGGTAATTAACAGGACCAGCACAAGCCCCAACTGGAGAAACAGCACGCTCTTTCTCTTTAAATCGGCTTTTGGATTTTTCTTTGGTTCCATAATAGGTTATTGATTAATAAGGATTGCTAAATTAAATATTTTTTCTAAAAAATTAAATTAATCTTACTATTTAACCTTTTTAGACTCTTTTCAAAAAAAAGAAAGATAACAACAGCAAGTAAAATTCCAGCAGTATTGGCCAGGATATCAAACCAATCTGGCTCGCGATAACTCGTGAGCACACCTTGTAAAAGCTCAATTAACATACCAAACAGCACTGCAAGGCCTGCTATTTTAAAAAGGTTGTTTTTATACGTACTTTTAGGTTCATTTTTCAACATAAAATATACCTTCCACAATACCAACAACCCAAAATAAGCTCCAAGGTGTAAAAGTTTATCTGTAGGGTTAAAACTTCCCACGCTAATTTTACCAAGCTTCACTAAAGAAGAAACTGTTAGTAAAATAGTGTAAAAGCCAGCTACAAATAAAGCAATTCTAGCTACCAAGAACTTCTTTATAAGCATCTGCACTTAAGAGCTCTTCCAGCTGAGATTCATCAGAAAATTTAACTTTAATCATCCACCCTTCTCCGTAAGGATCGGAATTCACTTTTTCTGGCTCGTCTTCAAGGCTTTCATTAAATTCTATTATCTCGCCTGATAACGGCAAATAAAGATCTGAAACGGTTTTCACAGCTTCAACAGTACCAAAAACCTCTTCTCTATCGAGTGTTTCATCTACGGTTTCTACTTCTACATAAACGATATCTCCCAATTCGCTTTGAGCGAAATCTGTAATACCTATCGTAACAGTATCACCTTCTACCTTAATCCATTCGTGATCTTTGGTATACTTTAAATCTTGTGGAAT
Source organism: Salegentibacter sp. (assembly GCA_035269545.1). GTDB lineage: Bacteria > Bacteroidota > Bacteroidia > Flavobacteriales > Flavobacteriaceae > Salegentibacter. Next base: position 16,615 of record DATFJA010000273.1, on the reverse strand, counting down.
ATTCATTGGTTCTATTTTATATTGGAGCAAAGTTAATTTTTTAAAGCAATACTTCAAACAAGGCTCAATTAATTTCCAAAATTATATCTAAGGGTTATCCCAGATCTTATAGTTGTTTGCGGGAAAGCGGTAGACACAGCATATTCAGAGAAATTATGTTCGTAATAAAATATAGCTGTTAAATTGCTGGAAATAGCATAATCTGTAGTGAAATTTATGCGCCAAATATCCTGCCCGGCAATCACCTGGCTGGTTTCTAAATCTAAGTACCTAATAATACTTTTATTCCTTCTAAAAGAAACATCGGCTTTAAAATTAAGGTCGCTACTCAAAATTCTATTTCTTCCCCCAAGGCCTGTAGCAATTTTTAAATCTTTAATTCTGTATCCAGCGCCCACCAGGTATTCGTTCCCGGTAGTTTCAGTCAATAAGTTGTTATCAAAGCTTAAGGAAAGCATTCGATCCTTCCTTACTTCAGCCAATAACTGAATAGCATTCTTGGTTTCCAAATCTAACCGGAATAACGGGGTAAATAATTCGGTTAGAACAATATTGGAATATAGGATTGGATTTTTGAAATCTCCGGCCTGGTTTGTATCAAATTCATTGTCGGGATCATAATCCAGGTTTGTTTGAAACTGGTTGATCGTATAGTTAGATTGATATCCGTGATTTATGGAAAACCTTCTAAATTTATCTCTAAACCAACCAATTCGCATAAGTCCGGTATACTTCATATTCCAGTTAGGCAAGGGCATATCCCTAAATGCACCTAACTTGATATCTTCAGGATCTTTGCCCGCATAAGCTGAAACAAATGCCGGAAGTAAGACAGCCTGATTAGTTTTTCCTATTCCTGTAGGAAATCCATCTTCGTCAACATCATTAGGGTCTAAACCACGCTCCCGAGCCAATCTTTGGGCTATTTCCAAACGATTCTCTCTAAAGCTTTCGAAAGTGGCTGATGATTGTTCGTTAGATTGATTAAAAGCTGTTTTAATAAGAATGGTAGAAATATTGAAGTTTCCGTAATTATATGGCGTTAACGGAATATATTGAAGGCTGGTTGGATCTACCCTATAATTCTCTGAGTAATTTTCTGAATAATTTCTATTCGCACTTATATCTACAGTAAGGTCTGGAATAATATCCAGAGAAGCCTGTACATCTAATTGCTCATTTTTTAAAGTAGAATATTGCTGATTGAAATTTTGAAATAAGGTTAACCAACCCCTCCTTGCAGCATTGTACCTTACCTCATCCTGCCAGCCAAAGGTAAAAGAAGTGCTAGGCTGCAAAGTTCCCATAAAACCTACACTTGGAGTGTAACCAGGCAGAAAAGTTCCTTCATTTTGCCGGTAGTTTATTTGCAACCTGCTCAAAATAGTCACAAAATCTACAAAAGTATTATAGCTTTTACTGGTTTTTTCAACCACTTCAGCATTCTGTGTTCGCTGCTCATCTTGAGGCGTTCCGTCTAGCGTTGGTACTCCAGCACTACGCTGTTTTATAGTTTGGCCGCCTCTACCATCTTTCTTTTCCAGCCCCAAATAAGAATACAAGGCTTCCATATCAAGGTTAGCATTTATTTGATGAGAGCTTGAGTTTTGAACGCTATTTCCAATATCAGGAATCCCTTCCAGGTTCTCAAAAATCCTCGAACCACGTTGCCATTGGAAATCTCCGGTGTATGAATAAGTTGCATTTATAAAATCCAGCACAGGAATTTTATCGAATGGGAGATCATAATTCACCTGCAAATTCTGGTAATGCAAATCTGGAGTCCCAATATTGAAGAAATTATCCCAAACCCCAATACTGTTATCGGCAAAACCTTCTTCATCTATGTAATTTCTAACAATTCGGTTATTTGATGCGTTAAATGCAAAACTCAATGAATTTGTAAGATTATAATTTATACCGTATTCCCAGTTAAATAAATAGTTTCGCTGGTAAAGAGTTGGAATTCCTAAATCTTCATCTGAAAGTTCCAGTGATCTAAATTTCTGCTCGTTATATTGCCTTAATATGGTAGAAGTTGCATTTATGTTAGATGGCAATAAATTCACATTGAAATCTTTTACCAACGAATAATAATCGCTACTATCTAATGCCGAGATATTCTTAAAAGGCTCTACTTGTTTGGGCTCAAAGTTGAACTCGTAAGTAGCACCGGCCCGCACATTTTGATTTAATGATTCTTCAATTTCAAAATCTCGATGATTTACCTGGTTATAAGAAGTAGTAAATGCAAAATTCTCGATATCGTAAGGCATAGGTTTCGCTTCTCCCGTACGTTCTTTTCGCAAACCAATTACATTCACACTTTGCCGCTTGGTATAAGATTGAGACTGTTTTTTTATCTGTTCTCTTTCTGTAGGATCAACAATATCTGCCAATCGCGTTTCTAATTCTAAATCCAAAAATTCCTGATCGTATTTTGGCGTAATCAATTCTTCACCCCTGCTATAATTAAAAGGAATTTTAACACCCCATTTTTCTGGAAGCAACTGGCCTGCATTAATATTGGTAACCACATCATATTGTTGGGAATTTTCAAGACTTCGCTGGTTTGGTCCCTGCTCTATAGTTCCAAAACCTATGGTGCTTTTTCTCCCGGTAGCAGCTACGTTCGCAAAATCAGCCAGGTTGGTATCCATATTGATAATGGTCGCCCAGCCACCTTCGTTTTCAAGATCTGATAGCCTTAGTTCATTAAACCAAACTTCACCACATAAATCCTGCACGCCATTGCTGGGAGTTCCATTTTTTAGCCCCAGCATTAACACCCTAACATTTCCAAAACTAGGGTTTCCTTTTATCCCCAACCGCAGTTGATCCATTTCATAAGACTCTTCTTCATCTACCACATCTAAATTCTCAGTAAAAAAGTTTAATTCTCCTGCATTTAAAGCCGGATCTCCAAGCACACTAGTCTTTACACGCTGTAACAAATCAAGAGGTAATTCCATTCTATTTACTGTCGGCCAAATATCTTCGGCCGCCATTGCCCCAAAAGCCGTAGGACTTAAAGGCACTTCTATCTGATAGTAATTATCTGTAAAATCGGTTCCCATCCTAATAAAAGCAATCAGTTGACCATCTTTTAGTGGCGTTCTGTTCGGCAGTGATTCGGCGTGCAGAAACATTTCCAGCTTCTTATATTGTCGCATATCCAGCTGAAAATTCTTATAAACAGCCCTGGCATCCTGAGGTTCTAAATCACAAACCCTAAGTGAAAGAGATTGTTCATTTTGCCTGATATTGGTATTATTTTCGAAAAGTTCTTCTCTAATCACCCCGGGAGGCAACACATAAGGTACGGGCTCCCGATTTTCATTTTCCTCAATATTTACTGCTGAAACTTCAAAAAGTGTATTTTGATTTTCAGGAAGTATATTTCTGTCTCTCAAACCACGATTATACCTTCTGTAATCACCTCTTACAAGTTCCATAGTCCCAAACCTCAGTAAGGTTTTCTCCTGAAATCCGCTAAGAAACATCCTCATAAAACGTATAGACCTGTAATCTGCTATACCTCCTTTTGAATCAGTGGGTTCATAGATAGGAATTTTGAACTGAAGCCATCGCACCGGGAGCTCGTTTCCGTTTCTAAGTGTTGTAACAAGCTCTTTTTCGTCGGTAATATATTGGTTGTTCTCAATACCCATACCCGGAAAGAAGGGTATTTCGTACTCAAAATAACTATCTATAGTATTCATCGTGTTGTCACGATTCACATCCTCTGTAGTAGGCAAAGTGGTATTTCCCCTATCGGTATCACCAACCTCGGGTGGCGAATTTCCATCGGGGCCATTATAGTTTTTATAACGGGTAACAATGTCTCCTGTAGTATTTAGAAAATACTCATAATTATCTGCTGCAGGATCTGGAAAATTGCTGAAGTCAGGAAATTTTAGAGCTTCCTGCTCATCTGAAAATCCATCGTAACCTACATCCTGATTGGTGCGTTCTTCCCCTTCGGTATCAAAAGCATAAATCAGAGATTGATCTGCAGGTACTTTAGCAACCTCGGTTTCTATAGTATTTTCTATACCGCCACCGGGTGGGAGACCATTTTCAAACTGCTTACGCCCATCCTTTAGCACATCTTCTGAGATATTTCCCAAGTTAAAATTGATAGTCCCGGCTGAATTCCCACTATTTTCGGAGTAGATATAAGGATCCATCACCCAAAACTCTATAAACTCTACATTGCTTTGCTCAAAATTCGTGGTATTTATACCGCGAATAATTCCTCCAAAATTTTGAGAAGGATTTGGCAAAGTACCTTCGGCAGCCAATGGATTAAAATTGTAAGGACCTCTTTCTGTAGGGAAATAAGCCACATCCATGGTATAAACTACCTGCGGTTGGCCCTGTACTACATCGGTATTTGGAAATATTTCGCTAAGCGCCACTCTTCTTGTAGCATAGTTTGAAATATCATTATCTGTAATTCCATCGGGACGGTTGCTGCTATAAAATATTGGATCTATAGTATACCACGATAAACCTGCACGTCTGTACCCTACCCTATTATCACCATTGGCCAGTTCACCACCATAACCTAATGGCACACTACTTAACTCCCAGCTTAGCGGGGAACTAATATCAATAGTTGTTTGCGCAGCTTCAAAATCGTCTATATAGGTAGTTGCTTCTCCCTGAAAGTCATTAATTGCCGGTGCTCCCGGTTGCAAATAAGCAAACTCCCCGGTAACAGAGAAATTAGAAGGAACATCGGTATCGAGATTAGGCAGTTTATTTACCAACCTGGTAAACAGAGGAACTTCGGTAGAATAATTTACATTAAAACCAAAAATAGAATTGTTTATAGGTTCGTAGCTATAATTAGCTTTTTGGGTAAGCGGGCGCTCCTTAAGGTTTAAAAAAGTAGCCCCTACTAAAAAGTTTTCATTAAACTGATGTTCTACATTTATACCGGTAAACCGTTTAGTTTGCTGCCCAAACAAGGCATTATTTTCAGTATTTACCTGAATTGGAATATCGGAAGCCAGTAAAGCTTCATCCAGAATTTGCACTCTCCCCAATTCATAATTCACCACATAATCTACACCCTCCTGCAAAACTCTTCCTCCTGCAGTTACGGTCACCGATCCCGGCGGAAGATTGAAACCAATTGGGATTCCTTCAACTTCGCCCGATTTATATCTACCCTTTAACTGAAATTTATTTTTGTCGGCATCTTCCTGTTCCGCCTGGATTTTTGTAGTTCTGTACAAAGATCTAAAAACATATTTTTGCTGGTTAGCATTCCAGGTTTCAGGGTTATCATAATCTTCAGTCCCGGTATTTGGAGAGTTATCCAACTCATCAAATAAATGCCTCCCAAAAGGTTCTACCGTGGTGAAAATAATATTCCCGGTTTGCGGATCTATGGTGAGACCGGGGACATAGTCAAAGAAACCATCTCCGCCATTTATGGGATCATTATTATTATTCAGTTTATCTAAATTAAAAACACGAAGCAGTGGCGTATCGCTAACATCTTCCGGAAGCGGAACAGCACCATCTCCGGCAGGTTTTATATAATTTAGAGGTTGTGGATCTGTATATAGAATATTCAACCTGAAATCTTCACGCTCTAATTGATAAGCTCCAAGACTATAAATATTCTTCATCATTAAATCCCAAACCGGCTCATCTACATTGGTGATGGTGCTTTTAAGCATTTTAACCACCAGGTTTCGGTTTACTCGCTGATTAGAGCTAGGCTCCATTGGGTTTTGATTATTATCACCCGTAGCATTCACCCCATCATTGGCGAATTCTCCAACCTGGAATACTTCCCCATTTACAGTATATTGATAAGCAACGGCAAGAATTTCGTCATTACTTAGTCGTTGATTCAAAGAAATATACCCCAATTGGGTGTTAAGGCTGTATTCATTAGGCTGCAATTGCCGGGCATTTTCCAGTTTTACGTAATCCAGCCCTTCTGAAACCTGCACCCCGCCAAAACCATTATCTACAGTAGCCACGTCTCGAATAGCAGTTGTCAAAACAGATTCAGTTGAACCATCTATCCCGAAGGGATTAAAATCATTGTTGGCATTATCCGGAAAACTTCCAGCAGGCTGATTGAAGAATCCAGCCGGAATGTTATCAAGACCTATATTGCCGGGATCGTTCGTTTCTCCCAGATCCTGAATTCCTACTATATTCCGGGTATCGGTGAGATTCTGCACATTATTAGTACGATTAGTAACCCAAACCTGTACCCTCTTTATCTGGATATTAGCATTGATAAAAGGATAATCCTGAAGAGCCTCATCATAATGGTCCCTGAAATAATGGGCAAGAAAAAAGTGCCGATCCTGATCATAGTCCAGCGCAAATTTCTCAAAATCTTCTATAGCAGCCCCCCCTTCAACATTAACGGTACGGCGCTCTGATTTTTGTTCTGAAAACACCCCCGTAATTCGTGTTTTCCCAAATTGCAATTCAGTTTTAAAACCGAATAAACTTTGAGCTCCCTGCATTAGGGCATTGTTAAGCGGCATATTCACATTACCTACTTCAATTTTTCGCACTATATCATCTTCAGTAGGCGTGTATTCAAGCTTTAACTGATTTTGAAAATCGAAAGTTGATTGAGTATCGTAATTAGCGGTAATTTGCAGGCGCTTTCCTATTTGACCCAAAAGACTAAGGCTTATACGCTGGTCGAAATCAAAAGTGAGATTACTCCGGTTTCGTGGGGAAAAGGCCGGGTTATCCTGTTTGGTATATAACAACCCAAGATCCATCTCTACCGTTCCCTGCGGAACAATATTAATTTCAGTTCCACCAAATATGCTTTCGAAAAAGCTATTATTTACATAAAAATCTGGTAGTAAATCCCGCTGAATTTCCTCAGAGCCTTCTTTTCGACCGGCTTGCGCATCAATTTTCAGCTTAAAATAATTCCGCATTTCTTCATCCAGAATAAGATTTTCATATTCTTCCGGAGTTAGAATCAATGGAATTGAAAGATCTACATCGCCTAATTTTTCGCGATAAATGTAGCGGTCCAGGATAGGATCGTATTCATAGAAAGAAGAAATAAGCTGAGAATCTGGCAGGGAAATTTCACCCAAAGTATACCCCGTATCAGTAGTATCCTGTGGGGTTTCCTGCGCAGTGGAACTCAATGAAATTATCAATGACAACAACAAGCTGAGCCTAACCGAAGTTGACAACTTCAAGCAATTGTACCTCAATTCTTTACAGATTTTTAAGAGCCATTTTTATAATAGATTCTACGGTAGGGCTTGCAGAATCTTTCATGATTTTATCTACTACCCTGGTAGCCTGCTTTCTTGCAAAGCCCAAAGTCTCTAATGCAGATAACGCTTCTTCTTTTATTGTATTGTCTTGAGGAACAAAAACTTCGTCCTCCCCATAGACTTTCAAAATCTTGTCTTTTAAGTCTAAAATCACCCTTTGGGCTGTTTTAGCTCCAATTCCTTTAACGCTTTGTATAGTAGGCACATCGGCATTAGCAATGGCTTCTTTTACCTGGTTAGGCTCTAAAGAAGACAACATGGTTCTTGCTGTGCTAGTTCCCACTCCCGAAACCGAGATTAATAATCTAAAAATATCCCGCTCTGATTTTTGATAAAATCCGTACAGCGTATGGGAATCTTCCTTTACGTGTAAATGGGTGTAAATACTTATATTTTCTGAGTCTGGAATGAGCGAAAAAGTGTGAAGGGAAATATTGACCAAATACCCAACACCGTTGCAGGCGACTACTAAGTAGGTAGGATTCTTCTCTATTAATTGCCCCTTGAGATGATGAATCATAAAATTTTAACTTAAAGGGCCAAATGTACTAAATAAAAGTTAAGCCCGAAACCTTTGGTACGGGCTTAACTACTGTATTTCCGCTTATTTTTATTTCTTTTGCTTCTTTTCTTTTTCCTGGGCATCTACAACAGTCACTGCCGTCATATTCACAATTTCTTCAACACTTGCTCCAAGCTGAAGAATATGCACCGGCCTGCGCATCCCCATCATTATCGGGCCGATAGAATCTACATTGTTTAGCTCTTTTATAAGCTTGTAGGTACTGTTAGCTGAATCCAGATTTGGATAAATCAAAGTATTCACTTTTTTACCGGCCAGCTTTGAAAATGGAAATTTATTTTGAAGCATTTCACGGTTTAGCGCGAAATCTGCCTGCAATTCCCCATCCACATCTAAATCGGGATAATTACGATGCAAATAGGAAACAGCTTCTTTTACCTTTGTAGCGTGAGGATCTTTAGAAGATCCAAAATTGGCATAAGACATCATTGCGATCACCGGTTCCAAACCAAATAGTTTAACTGTTCTCGCTGTCATTTGGGCGATCCTGGCAAGATCCTTTGCCGACGGATCTATATTGATAGAAGTATCGCTAATAAACAGGGGACCTCGAGAAGTGTTCATAATATTGGTAGCTGCTACACGATTCACTCCCGGAGCCATTCCTACTAGTTCCAACATCGGCTTAACAACCGCCGGGTATGCTCTTGAATAACCGGAAAGCAAACCATCGGCATCACCCTGGTTAACCATCATTGCCGCAAAATAATTACGCTCACGCATTAATTTTTCAGCATCATAAAGTGTAACTCCGCTTCTATTTCTTGTTTTCCAGTAAACCTGCGCATAGTCTTTTCTATGCTCTTCTTCTTCATCAGATTTTGGATCGATAATAGCAACATCTTCATTAAAGTCTATTTCCTTCATCAATTCTTCAATCACTCCACGACGCCCCAGCAAAATAGGTATAGCAACACCTTCATCATGAACAATCTGTGCAGCCTTAAGGACGTCCAGATGATCGGCTTCAGCAAAAACAATTCTTTTCGGATTCATTTTTGCACGGTTAAGCAACAACCTGGTAATCTTATTATCACTGCCCATTCTTTCAAGCAGCTCTTCCTCATATTTCTCCCAATCCTGAATTGGCTGCCTTGCCACGCCACTTTCCATCGCAGCTTTAGCCACAGCCGGTGGCACTTTAGCTATCAATCGTGGATCAAATGGCTTAGGAATAATATAGTCTGAACCAAAATGAAGCCTGGTCTCTCCATAAGCGATATTCACTTGTTCCGGTACGGCTTCTTTAGCGAGTTCGGCCAGGGCTTTTACCGCGGCCATTTTCATGTCTTCATTTATCTTGGTAGCCCTAACATCTAAGGCACCACGGAAAATGAACGGAAAACCTAGCACATTATTCACCTGGTTAGGGTGGTCACTTCTCCCCGTAGCCATAATTATATCCTTTCGGGTATCCATGGCCAATTGATAATCTATCTCTGGATTTGGATTTGCCATCGCAAAAACAATAGGTCGTTTCGCCATACTTTTCAGCATTTCCGGAGAAACAATATCGGCGATAGAAAGGCCTACAAAAACGTCGGCATTCTTCATCGCTTCTTCAAGTGTATCTATTTTCCTGGAAGTAGCAAATTCTTCCTTGGCCTCAGAAAGGTCTGGTCGATCTTTTCTAATCACGCCTTTGCTATCTGTCATCACAATATTCTCAGCCTTGGCTCCAAAAGCTTTATAGAGCTTTGTACAGGAAACCGCAGCGGCACCGGCGCCACTTATTACGATTTTTACCTTATCTATTTTTTTCTTAGCCAGTTCTAACGCATTTAATAAAGCTGCGGCAGAAATAATTGCCGTCCCGTGTTGATCGTCGTGCATTACCGGAATATCCAGCTCTGCCTTTAATCTTTGTTCGATTTCAAAAGCTTCCGGAGCTTTAATATCTTCAAGGTTGATTCCACCAAAAGTAGGGGCGATGTTTTTTACCGTTTCAATAAACTTATCTACATCTTTAGTATCTACTTCAATATCAAAAACGTCTATATCTGCAAAAATCTTGAAGAGTAAACCTTTTCCTTCCATCACCGGTTTAGAGGCCTCAGGACCAATATCGCCAAGTCCCAGGACTGCGGTCCCGTTAGATATTACCGCAACAAGGTTGCCCTTGGTGGTATATTTATAAGCATTTTCTTTATCTTTTTCTATCTCAAGACAGGGTTCTGCCACCCCGGGTGAATATGCCAGGGAAAGATCTCTTTGAGTAGCGTATTTTTTGGTTGGTTTAACCTCTATTTTACCTGGTTTAGGCTTGGCGTGATACACCAGTGCCTCTCTTCTTTTTTTAGAATTATTACTCATAATTTAAATTTTCTGCGAATTACAAAGGTAGCAAGCTTCGCTGCAATATTATCTTTCTTTAGATAAAAGAAAATTTATATTCTAGAAAATTAGAAGAATATTTTCCTGTGGAAATTTTTATAAAAAATCAATAACAGGATGCTGAATTATTCAGAATTATATGAAAAAACAAAAATCTTTAGCTATCAACCTCAAGCATGAAACCCCTAATTAGTCTTTTAAAAACTGTATATTTCTTTTCAAACCTTCAAATTTGGTTCTTTTTACAGCCGATTTTCTAAAAATCTCATTAAAAGTTTCTTTAGTAAGTTCTTCCCAGCCTTTTTTATCTTTTTCCAGCAATTCGGGATGCGGATTAAATAAAGGTTCGTTATGAGGTTTTGAAAACCTATTCCAGGGACAAACATCCTGACAAATATCACAGCCAAACATCCAATCTTCGAACTGGTTTTTATAAGAATTGGGCAATTCGTCTTTAAGCTCTATGGTGAAATATGAAATACATTTACTCCCGTCTACCTTGTAGGGATCTACAATAGCATTAGTGGGACAGGCGTCTATGCAGGCGGTACAACTTCCACAGTGATCGGTAACCGGTGTATCGTATTCTAACTCGAGATCTACAATCAATTCAGCAATAAAATAGAAAGAGCCTGTTTGTTTAGAGAGTAAATTAGAATGTTTACCTATCCAGCCGAGTCCGCTTTTTGCAGCCCAAACTTTATCCATAACCGGCGCAGAATCTACAAAAGCGCGACCATCAATTTCCCCAATTTCATCTTGCATAAACTGCAATAATTGTTTCAGTTTGTCTTTAATTACAAAATGATAATCCCTGCCATAAGCGTATTTGCTGATTTTATAAGAATCCTCTCTTTGGGTCTTTTCAGGATAATAATTAAGTAACAGAGAAATGACACTTTTAGAACCTTCTACCAGTTTTGTTGGATCAAGACGTTTATCAAAATTATTATCCATCCAGCGCATCTCACCATGATGGTTTTTACTCAGGAACTCCTCTAAGCGAGGCGCCTCTTCTTCAAGAAATTCTGCTTTCGAGATACCGCATGATAGAAAGCCGAGGCGTTTAGCTTCGGCTTTGATAAGATTTGAATATTTATTAGCTGATGTATTCAAAAACTGAACTTTGAGCAGCTAATTTAAATAATTAAAATTTGAAAATTAATCTGCTTCGAGCAGAGCAGGATTAAATGGTGCAAATACTCCATCTTCATTTTCTAATCCTACCCATGCGTGAAGTGTCCACCCTCCAGCGGTACAATTTAAATGCCAGTGATCCTGGTCCCCTAAAAAGCCAACAACCGGTGGTGTATAATCCCCGTTTGGTATACAATCTTCCACAGGTATTAAATATTCTGCAGCTACAAACTGCATATCACCATTTTCATCAGGATGATATACCAAGATCTCTGGTTTTAAAATTTCAAAGTTAAGATCTACATATTCCGGTTTTGCATAATGTATCCCCATACCCGGTACCAATGGACTTACCTGCACATAGCCCTGAGCTATGGCCACATTGAAGTTATGAAATCTTCTCATTGCTTTGGTGAGTAATTCAATTTGTCCTTCCCAAGTTTCAGCTTTTTCTAGCTTAAAATCATAGGTTTCTATAGTTTCGATTTCTTCTACCCGATCATTGCTGCAAGAAAGGATAGAAAGTAGAATAGTAAGTGCAAGTGCACTTCTGATCAGTTGGTTGAATTGATTTTTCATTTTTAAAGGTTTGGTTAATAAATAATTTATCGTAATTGAATTTTCATATCATAATCTGAAGCCGTTTGCAGAACCTTTTGAATAATTTCCGGTGAAACCGATTTTTCTGCCGCGCAGTCTTCATCCACAGGTATTCCATATTTATTAAAAAAGTCACTAAAACCTTCAGGGCTATGAATGTTAACCCATTTACAAACTTTACTACCGGAATTTTTGAACGTGTGTAAAGTTTGAGGAGGAATATCTACTGACTCTCCCTTGCGAATTTTTTTAAGTTCTCCATTGATCATAAAATCCATCTCACCTTCCATGATGTAAAAGGATTCATGAAATTTTTCATGATGATGAGGCGGTGGTCCGGGGACTTCAGGTTGTGACTCCCCAATAGCCAAATCATAATTTGCCGATAAATTTTGTGGAGAAATTTTATGTCCTAAAACCCACATTTTTAAACTTTTATCCATTTTATGAGACTTTTGTCTCGTAAAAATAGGACGAAATTTTTAATTCTCAAAATTTTATAAGACATTTGTCTCATGAATGAGAAATATGTACAAAGCGGAAGGAAGACCCAAAAGCTCAAAACGCGTGATAAGATCCTCAAATCCACGCAGCTTCTTCTGAATAAAAACAAAGATATTACCCTGGAAGAGGTAGCAAAAAATGCAGAGATTTCCAGGGCGACCATATACAGGTATTATTCCAGCATCGATATACTAACGGCAGAGGCCATTTTAGACCTTAATACAATAAGTCCGGAAGAGCTTTTTGAGGAAGTCCGGAATAAAGAACTAGATAAGGCTATCCTCGCAATTCAGGAATATTATAATCAGTTAACCATAGACCACGAAGCTGGATTTAGAAAATATATGAGCGTGGTATTAAATGCGGATCAGAGTGATAAAATGCGTGGTGCACGTAGAAAGAAAACCATGATGATGCTATTGAAGAAAAAAGCTAAAAAATTGAAAAGTGAAGAAATTGAAAATCTCGCTAATCTATCTACTGTTCTAATGGGTATTGAAGCTTTTGTTGTTACTAAGGATGTTTGTGGATTGAATAATGAGCAATCAAAGGAATTACTAAACTGGGGGCTTCTGCTAATTTTGGAAAAAGTTCTTCAGGAAAATTGAGATCCCATATACTCAATCATATTATTACTTTTCACTGCTTGCTAATTTTACCAATATTCCTACCAACCGACTTATTGTAAATAAATATAGAAAATTCAACAAAATAAAAATCCGAGGCGTTCGGCTTCGGATTTTATCAAATTTGTATAAGCTTCCTTCAGAGTACCTATTATAGTTTTACAAAGATGCGGTTTTTAAAAGATTTGAAGGATTTAAAAACCAGGAGCTCTGATAACAATAATATATACTGGCTCTGAAAAATATTAGGTAAATATGCCTATGGCGTGTTTTCGGCTAGTGGAGCCATATGTTCGTGGGTGATTTTCCAACCATCATTGGTTTTAATAAAAAGTAAAGTTCCCTGCATCTTAAAATCATAAGTTTCTTCACCCCTTTCAAATTTGAAATTGGCATGAAAAGTTACATTAGCAACATCACCACCATATATATGGATTTCCAGATCTTCCCAATCCCACTTTTCAACCTCAGTAATGGTACCAAGAAAATTTCGTTCGAATTCTTCATTTTCTTTTGAACCCTGTCTTTCTCCGCCATCCTGGAATTCGGTAAATTTTGGCCCGTAGGCGTGCATCGAGATTAATTTATCTGTCTCATTATTTCTTATACTTTGCTCAATCTTCTCAAGAGCCTCCTTCACTTCCTCCTTTTCTTGCGGATATTCCTTATTCAGATCAATTTGGCAAAAAGCAGAACTGAAACCAAAAAGTAATACAATTGCAATAAAAATTTTAGTTTTCATAATTCTTAGTTTTATGGTTACTTTTTTCAAAAATTCGAATAAATAATTTACAACTAATTGATTTACAAAACAATAAGGGTTAGCAGGGGTTTTTAAAATGTTTCCAGAGCGATCTAATGAAAGAATAGTTTTTTAGAAAATTTAAGTGAGCTCAGTAAGGATAAAAAGGAAACAATGCCTATTTACTGATCTAAAGCCAGATCAATAAATGGTAATTAAGTAATAAAGCAGATGATTTTAGCAGAATATAAAATCAGGCTCTCGCTTCAAATTTTAGAATAGCATTTTTTGGTTTAAGGGTAATAAGTGGCTTAATATCGATTTCATCAAAACCAGGAACTATTTTATACTGGCTTACCAATTCGGTGACTGCAATGATCATCTCGAACATTGCGAAGTTATTGCCTATACATTTTCGGGGTCCTGCTCCAAAAGGGAAGTATTGAGAAGAAAATTTTCTACCTCCTTCAGCGAAGCGTTCCGGTTTAAAATCATCGGGATCTTCCCATAGATTTGGATGACGATGAACCTCATGAAGGGAGAACAATAAATTTGAACCGGGCTCGAAATATTTTCCTTCAAATTCGTCTTCCTCCAGGTTAACCCGGTCTATAAAATATGCCGGTGGATATAGTCTCATAGACTCTTCAATCACCTGCTGAGTAATCTGGCATTTGGTCACATAGCTCATTAAGTCCAGATCCTGTTCTTTTAGGGTAGAAATTTCTTCATAGATCTTCTCCTGCCATTCCGGATTTAGTGCCAGCAATTGAGCCGTAAAGGTTAGTGAATTGGAAGTAGTCTCGTGACCGGCCGTAAATAGAATCAGAATCTCATCGATAAGTTGCTCCTCATCCATAAAATTTCCGTCATCATACTTTGCTTCCAGCAGCATATCCAAAAGATCATCATATTTTTCTTTTGAATCCCTTCTTTCCTGAACTATCTTGCTTAGAATATTCCGGGCTTCGGCAGTAAGTTTAAGATAGCTATCGATTTTCCCGCTTGCTCTAAACCACCAACCCAGATAGGGCTGCCGCAGTTCCTTAACAAGCATTTTCTGGGTCTCTTCTGTAATATATTGTAACCTGTTGATCTCCTCCTGGTTCGCAGCACTACTAAACAAAGATTTCACGACTGTCTGAAAAGCAAGATCATTATAAATAGGAAAAATATCCAGTTCTTCACCTACTGTGATCTTTTCATATTCCTGTAATATGGCCTGCTTTATGGAATCAAGCAGATTGGTCAGTTGTTTTTTGTGAAATGCCGGCTGAATTAACTTTCGCTGTTTTTTCCAGTGTTCGCCTTCTGAAGTAAGCAATCCTTTTCCAACATATTTAACCAGATCCTTAGTCTGGATCTCAGACTTAACGTAATTCTTCTGATTCTTTTGAAGTACATATTCAACCAATCCTGCATCCCTGGAAAATATCACCGATTTATTAAATCCAATATTCAACCGAAATGTATCTCCTTTCTTCTGAAAATTATCATGATGAAAAGGCAGAGGATTCTTTAAGATATTGGCAGAATGCTTTAGGAATTTCAGTAAAGATACTTCAGGTATTTTTCCAGATTCAGTCATAAAATTATTGATTAAAAAGTCCTCCTTGTATATCTCCCTTTACCCTGCCCAAATGTTTATAAGCAGCTTCAGTTACTTCCCTTCCCCTGGGAGTTCTATAAATAAACCCCTGTTGGATCAGAAAAGGTTCGTACACCTCTTCTATGGTTTCGGCGCTTTCGCTTACCGCGGTAGATAAGGTAGTTAATCCTACCGGGCCACCTTTAAATTTATCAATAATGGTTTCCAGGATCTTATTATCCATTTCATCTAAACCGTGGGCATCCACATTTAATGCTTTAAGCCCGTATTTAGCGATCTCCATATCTATTTTACCATTCCCTTTAATTTGAGCAAAATCTCTTACCCTGCGCAGTAAAGCATTGGCAATTCTGGGAGTTCCGCGGCTTCTACCTGCAACTTCTATTGCAGCATCCAGGCTAATTGGAACCCGAAGTATCTCAGCACTACGCTGCACGATGTCTGAAAGCAATTCGGTTGAATAATATTGTAAGCGACTGGAAATACCAAAACGTGCTCGCATAGGCGCTGTAAGCAATCCTGAGCGCGTTGTAGCTCCAATAAGTGTAAACGGATTCAAATTGATTTGAACTGTTCTGGCATTCGGTCCAGATTCAATCATAATATCTATACGATAATCCTCCATAGCCGAATAAAGGTATTCTTCAACCACAGGACTCAACCTATGAATTTCATCAATAAATAATATATCCCTATCCTCGAGGTTAGTTAATAAACCAGCAAGATCTCCAGGTTTATCTAAAACAGGACCTGAGGTGACTTTTATTCCCACCCCTAACTCATTTGCCAGAATATGGGCTAAAGTAGTTTTCCCTAATCCGGGAGGACCGTGAAATAGCGTATGGTCTAAAGCTTCTTCCCTTTGATTAGCGGCTTCAACAAATACCTTAAGATTCTCCAAAACCTGATCCTGGCCGGCAAAATCATCAAAACTTAAGGGGCGTAATGCCCTTTCGATATCAAATTCTTCTGGGGAGAAATTTTCTCCTGAAGGATCAAGATTTTCATTCATAAAACATCATAATTATGGAGCTGTATATAAGCAAAGATAAGTAAAATCCTTTGGGGCAAGTCTGTAAGAATTTAGCGAATTAATTATCGCTAAAAATAAGTCTGAAAGCAAAAAACCTCTCCGTTTCTGGAGAGGTTTATATATATTCTATTTATCAAGCTTAATGATTTAATTCT
>DATFJA010000272.1:0-12051 GCA_035269545.1 Salegentibacter sp. | reverse complement strand
GAAAAAAGCGCTACTTTTGCAGCCTAAAATTTTTCAACAATGAAATCAATTACGATCAACGGATCTAAAAGAGAAAGCGTAGGAAAGAAAGCCACGAAGGCCCTACGTAATGCTGGACAGGTTCCTTGCGTATTATACGGGGGAGATGCCAAGCCGTTGCACTTTGCAACAGAAGAAATTTCGTTTAACAACCTTGTGTACACCCCAGATGTGCATACTGTGGAAATAAAGTTTGAAGATGGCGAGAAGTTTGACGCTATTCTTCAGGACATTCAATTCCACCCGGTTACAGATGCTATTTTACACGTAGATTTCTACCAGATTAGTGATGATAAACCAATCACTATGGAAATTCCAATTCATACCGAAGGTGTTGCCAGAGGTGTGAAAAATGGTGGTGTTTTGCGTTATAACTTACGTAGACTAAAAGTAAGAGGTTTGGCGCAGGAATTGCCAGATTATATTACTGCAAACGTATCTAAACTTAAGATAGGTCAAAAACTTTACGTTACTGCTGTTGAAGACGAAACTTACGAAATTCAGCATCCAGATAACACTGTAATTTGCCAGGTAAGAACTTCACGTAACATTGTTGCCCTTGAGGACGATGAAGACGATGAGGATGAAGTACCAGCAGATGAAGTACCATCTACTGAAACAGATGATACTGCTGCAGTTAAAGAAGGAGAGGATAATTAATCTTTTCTTTTTTCAACAAAACATAAAAGCATCCCATTCGGGGTGCTTTTTTTATTTCCGGGAGGTTTTCAAATTCTTTAATAAATTATCTTCGCAAGTGGTTTGTAACTCTTTAGTTAGGCGATAATACTTTGCTTTAAAGATTAGCTCGGGAACATTAAGATCTGGATTATCGCGTAAAAACTTTTAGCTAAATATTCTAATAATTTTATCTTTACCAAAACTAATGTTATGCTGTCTTTCTTCGGAAGAATACTCAGTAAGAAAAAGCCCCAGGAAGAAGAACAAGATCCCATGAAGAAATTTTTGATCGTAGGGCTGGGAAATCCAGGTCCTAAATATGAGAACACCCGGCACAATATAGGTTTCAAAATCTTAGATTATATAGCCGAAAAAGAAGAGGTGAGTTTTTCTACAGAAAAGTTAGGAGATATAGCTAAATTTAAATTCAAGGGACGAACCTTTATAATGTTAAAGCCTTCAACTTATATGAACCTTAGTGGAAAGTCTGTTAATTATTGGCTCCAGAAGGAGAAAATTGAATTGCAGAATTTATTGGTAATTACCGATGATCTCAATTTGGCATTTGGTACTATTCGGTTAAAAACCAAAGGTAGTGATGGAGGGCATAATGGCTTAAAAGATATTCAAAGCACGCTAAATACAACTAAATACAATAGGTTTAGATTC
This sequence comes from Salegentibacter sp., assembly GCA_035269545.1. GTDB lineage: Bacteria > Bacteroidota > Bacteroidia > Flavobacteriales > Flavobacteriaceae > Salegentibacter. The sequence continues at coordinate 10,662 of DATFJA010000272.1, read as the reverse complement.
GGAATTAGCGATGAGTTTTCTAAAGGCCAGCAGGTAGATTATGTGTTGGGGGAATGGGGCGAAGAAGAGAAAAAGGAATTGCCGGAACGTTTCCAGAAATCGGCCGAATTGGTAAAATCTTTTGGAACAGCAGGCGTTTCTAATACAATGAATTCGTTTAACGGAAAATAAGTTGAGCTTGAAGATACATAAAGGAGCAAATGCTTTTGAAGGTGAAAAACAAACGGTAGTTACCATTGGTACTTTCGATGGGGTGCATGCCGGTCACCAGCAAATTATAAAACGTCTTGTAGATGCCGCCAGGATTGAAAATCTTGAGTCGGTGATCTTTACTTTTTTTCCGCATCCAAGAATGGTGCTGCAAAAAGAAAGCGGGCTAAAACTTATAAATACCATAGAGGAGCGTACCGAGATCCTGGAAGAAACCGGGATAGATCATTTGGTGGTACATCCATTTACACAACAGTTTTCAAGGCTTACTGCACAGGAATTTGTGCGCGATATTTTAGTAAATCGCTTAAAAGCTAAGAAAGTGATCATTGGATACGATCATCGGTTTGGCCGAAATCGTACCGCAGATATCAATACGCTAAAGCAGTTTGGTGAAGAGTATGGTTTTGATGTAGAGGAGATCACCAAGCAGGAAGTAGACCAGGTAGCGGTGAGTTCTACTAAAATAAGAAATGCGCTGCTAGAGGGTAGGGTAGAGAAGGCCAATAATTACTTACAAACGCCATTTAGTTTAAAGGGAACTGTGGTAAAAGGTCGCGGACTTGGTAAAGAATTCAACTATCCTACCGCTAATTTAAAAATTAAAGAAGACTACAAATTAATCCCTAAAAACGGGGTATATGTTGTGCGTTCCAATATCAATGGGAAAACCCATTTTGGAATGATGAATATTGGAACTAATCCCACTGTTGGGGGAGAAGAACAGAGTATAGAAACCTATTTCTTTGACCTTGATGAAGATCTTTATGGCAGGGAACTCAAAAAAGAAATGCTCACCCGAATTAGGGAAGAGAAAAAATTTAGTTCTATAGAGGCTTTAAAGATCGCCATGAGACAGGACGAGGCATTTTCAAAACAGTATATCAGAGATAATTATGCTCAATAAATGGCTTTTTAAGCAGGTGGATAATTCGGCGCTTATCGCTTTCAGAATTATTTTTGGCCTGCTTATTACTATAGAAGCTGTTGGAGCAATTTTTACAGGTTGGATTCGTAGAGCATTTATTGAGCCCGATTTTACTTTTAATTTTATCGGGTTCGAATTCCTGCAACCGCTTCCGGGTGATGGAATGCTTTATTACTACGGACTAATGGGGCTGTTTGGTGTTTTTGTAATGCTAGGCTTTAAATACCGTTTTAGTATATTTTGCTACACCATAATGTGGTCATCGGTTTACCTGATGCAAAAATCATCCTATAACAATCATTATTACTTGCTGATGCTGTTATGCGGAATTATGTTTTTTCTCCCGGCACATCGCTATCTCTCAATTGACGCCTGGAAAAAACCCAATTTCAGGAAAATCGCTATGCCACAATGGATCTGGCTTTTAATTGTGCTGCAATTATGGATTGTATACACCTATGCATCAATAGCGAAATTTTATCCAGATTGGCTTGACGGTACTTTACCAGCTATGCTTATGCGTGGAAAAGCCGATTATTGGTTGGTAGGAGAAATACTGCAGCAGGCTTGGGTTAGGTATGTAATTACATATTTTGGATTGATCTTCGATTTATTAATTATTCCTGCTCTTCTATGGAAACGAACAAGATTGCCGGCTTTTATCCTCGCAATTTTCTTCCATCTGTTCAACAGTTTTATTTTTCACATTGGGATCTTTCCTTATTTATCCCTGGCTTTTTGCCTGTTCTTTTTCCCTTCAGAAAAAATCAATAAATACATATTACGTGGTAAGAAACCCTTTTATGATAAGGGGGAGATTATAATTCCTTCCTATAAAAAACCGTTAATTGTTGTTCTGGCCATTTGGTTTATTATTCAGGTTGGTTTGCCACTTCGTCACTGGTTTTTTAAGGATAATGTACTCTGGACAGAGGAAGGTCATCGCCTAAGCTGGCGGATGATGTTGCGTTCACGTTCCGGTAGAACCACTTTTAAAGTAGTTGAAAAAGGAACAACCGATACGATTCACGTAAACAAAGCCCGCTATTTGACTAGAAAACAAATGCGATCTGTATCCAGTAAACCAGATATGATGTGGCAGTTTGCACAGCATCTAAAGGAGGATTATGCCGAAAAAGGAAAAGAGGTGCAGGTGTTTGTGAAATCTAAAATAAGCATCAACGGCAGACCTTACGAAAACTTTATAGATCCAACAGTGGACCTTGCGGCTGAAAAATGGCATCATTTTAAGCATCACGACTGGATTTTACCTTCAAAATTAGACTAGAAATCTTCAGTGCTTTTCTTACATTTGCAGCTTCAAATCAGGTAGATTGCTTCGGGCAGGTCCATGAAGCATTAAAAGGAAATAAATATTAACTTCGAGACAATCCTCGAAGTATTTAACTCTCGATTATCGAGTAAAAGAAAGCTATGTTACAGGTTAATAATATCAGGGAAAATAAACAGGAATTCATTAATGCACTCAAAAAACGAAATTTTGAGGCCGAAAGTATTCTTGAAGAGGTACTGCAGTTAGACGAAAAACGTCGGGCAACCCAGGTTAAACTCGATGATATTTTAGCTGAATCTAACAGGCTTTCCAAAGAAATTGGGATGATGTTTAAAAATGGTGAACATCAAAAAGCCAATCTCATCAAAGAAAAAACCGGGAATTTAAAAGAAGATTCTAAAGCGCTTTCAGAAGAGCTTTCTGAAACTGTAGCAAAATTGGAGACTTTGCTTTATACCATTCCTAATGTTCCTCACGAATCTGTGCCCGCAGGAACTTCCGAAGATGATAACGAAGAGATCTTCAAAGAAGGTGATGTTCCTGTTCTTGCAGAAGGCTCTCTGCCACACTGGGAACTTGCTAAGAAATACGATATTATAGATTTTGAACTGGGTAATAAAGTGACCGGTGCCGGTTTTCCTGTTTACAAAGGGAAAGGCGCACGCTTGCAAAGAGCTTTGATCACTTACTTTTTAGATAAAGCAATTGATGCCGGTTATACCGAATATCAATTACCCTTAATGATCAACGAAGCTTCCGGGTTAGGAACAGGACAATTGCCGGATAAAGAAGGACAGATGTATCATATCACGGCCGATGATCTTTATATGATTCCAACCGCCGAGGTGCCTATGACCAATATGTATCGTGACCGTTTGTTAACCGATAAGGATTTTCCAATAGCCTGTACCGGCTACACCCCGTGTTTTAGACGCGAGGCAGGTTCTTATGGCGCCCACGTTCGCGGACTTAATCGTTTACATCAATTTGATAAAGTGGAACTGGTAAGAATTGAAAAGCCTGCAGATTCTTATGTGGCCTTAGATAATATGGTTGACCACATAAAAGATATTTTAGCAGATCTAAAATTACCTTACCGAATTTTAAGGCTTTGCGGCGGTGATCTTGGTTTTACATCAGCACTTACTTACGATTTTGAGGTGTTTTCTACCGCACAAGATCGATGGTTGGAGATTAGCTCGGTTTCAAATTTTGAAACCTTTCAATCTAACCGACTTAAACTTCGTTATAAGAATAAAGAGGGGAAAAAAGAATTGGTGCACACACTTAATGGAAGTGCCCTTGCCTTGCCGCGAGTTCTTGCAGGAATTCTTGAGAACTATCAAACCGAAGATGGAATTAAGGTTCCTGATGTTTTGGTGCCTTATACCGGTTTCAATCTTATAGATTAAACGGCTAAAAATAATTATTCACAGGGCAAATCCTTATATTTACGGGATGCGCTATGCCTTATTTTTACTTGTTTTTATTTGCTCCATGTCAGGTGCCTGGGCGCAGTCTGATGTGTTGGCGCGTAATTTTTTCGACCAGGGCGAATTCGAGAAGGCGCTCAAAATTTACGAGGAATTATTAGAAGAAAATCCACGGAATACTTCCTATTTTTTTGGGGTGGTGCAAAGTCATCAGCAACTGGAGAATTTCAAAGAAGCAGAAGAATTACTTCGGTACAAATTAAATAATTCAGCAAATAATCCAACGCTTTTAATAGAGCTGGGGCATAATTATGAACTTCAGCAAAACACCGAAAGAGCAGAGCAATTCTATGCAGAAGCCTTAAGTGCGGTAGATGCTCGTCCCAATTACGCTTATTCCATAGCCAGAACTTTTCAGAAATATAGTTTACTCAAAAATGCTGCAGAAACCTATGAAAAGGCAATGCAGTTAAATAATGAGCTAAACTTTAATATGCAGCTTGCAAGAATTTACGGAGAACAGGGTAAAACCAAACAGATGTTTGAGAATTACCTGGAGCTGATAGAAGCGAATCCTGACTTTTTCCCGATAGCGAATCGAGAATTCGGTAAGTATATCTCAGCCGATGCTTCAAGTGAAGCCAATACTATTTTTAGAAGGCTGCTGCTTTCTAAGCTCCAAAAAAATCCCAGGTTACTTTACAACGAAATGCTTAGCTGGCTTTTTACCCAGGAAGAGGAATTTTTAAAAGCTTTTTCTCAGGAAAAAGCTATTTATAGAAGAAGCGATAAAAGTTTACAAAGTATCTTAAACCTTGCACTTATGGCCAGGGATGCTTCAGATTTTCAAGCAGCTTCAGAGATTGTTGGGTACGTTATAGAAGAGGCGCCTTCAGAAAACCTGGTGTTGCTTGGAAATCAATTTTTACTAAAAGTACAGCTGGAAAACGAAGATGAAAAAGCATATGCAGAGATAGAACAAAGATATTCTGAATTGCTGGAGCAGTTTGGAACCGGTCTGAATACCCTGGCTTTGCAAATAGATTTTGCCAATTTCCTGGCTTTCAAACAGGAAAAGGAGGAAGAAGCTATTGGTTTATTGAAAAAGCTTTCAGGACAGGCCAATCGTGACTTTGATAAAGCGATGATAAAACTAGCCCTGGCAGATATTCTAGTACTGCAGGAGAAATTTAACGAAGCACTTATTTATTATTCCCAGGTTCAGAATTTGGTAAAAAACGACCAGATTTCGCAAAATGCACGCTTTAAAGTCGCTAAAACCAGCTATTTCAAAGGAGATTTTAAATGGGCGAAACAACAGCTGGATATTTTAAAATCTTCTACTTCGCAACTTATCGCAAATGATGCGATGGAGTTGAGTTTGCTTATTGAAGATAATTCTATAGAAGATACTACCCAAACCGCGCTTAAAAAATATGCCCGCGCCGATTTGCTGGCTTTTCAGGAGAAAAATTTAGAAGCAATTCAACTTTTTGGACAAATTTTAAAGCTTCATAAAGGTGAAAAAATAGAAGATGAAGCTTTGCTAAAGCAAGCTCAATTATTTGAAGAAGCAGGGCAACCGGAAAAGGCTGAGGATAATTACCTCACAATTATTGAGAATTTTAATGCTGATATTCTGGCTGATAACGCCCATTATTATTTAGCTGAATTGTATGCAAATGAACTGGAGAATCCGGAAAAAGCTAAAGAATATTACGAACAAATAATCTTTAACTTTGCCGACAGTATTTATTTTGTGGAAGCCCGCAAAAAGTACCGCGCGCTTAGAGGAGATTACGAAGAAACACCTTAAAAAAAATAACATGTACATATACAATGTAACCATAAATATAGAAGAAGCTATTCACGACGATTGGGTGAAATGGATGAAAGAAGAACATATTCCCGAGATGTTGGATACGGGGAAATTCAAAAAAGCTTTAATGACGCGTGTAATGGTCACCGAAGCTATGGGTGGTATCACGTATTCTGTTCAATATACAGCTGAAAGTAAAGCCGAATTGGAGAAATATTATAAAGAGGATGCTGACAGAATGAGAGGAAAAAGTAAAGTTTTTGAGGGTAAATTCGTCGCTTTTAGAACCGAGATGCAAGTAATTAGCGAGCAATAATTTATGGGGAAATATAAAAAGAAAGGAAAAACACCTCAGGAACAGGATGGTGATGTAAGAGCTAAAAAACACCTTGGCCAGCATTTTTTGACTGATGAAAGTGTAGCACAGGATATCGCTGAAACTCTTAGCTATAAAGGCTATAATAAAGTTCTGGAAATTGGTCCGGGAATGGGAGTATTAACCAAGTATCTCCTGAAACAGGATGCCGAAGTTCACGTAATTGAAATTGATAACGAAAGTGTTACTTACCTTCAGGAACATTATCCACAACTTGAAGACAGAATTCACCAGTACGATTTTTTAAAATACGATTTGGGAACGGTTTTTCGGGACGAAGCCTTTGCGGTTATTGGCAATTTTCCTTATAATATTTCTACCCAAATTGTTTTTAAGGTTTTAGAGCTAAAACATCAAATTCCTGAATTTTCGGGAATGTTTCAAAAAGAAGTAGCTAAGCGAATTTGTGAGAAAGAAGGGAACAAAACCTACGGAATCCTCTCGGTACTGGTGCAGGCTTTTTACGAAGCCGAGTATTTGTTTACCGTGCCGCCTTCAGTATTCAATCCGCCGCCAAAAGTAGATAGTGGCGTATTGAGATTAACCCGAAAAGAAGATTTTAGCCTGCCTTGTGATGAAAAACTGTTTTTTAGAGTAGTAAAAACAGCCTTTCAGCAACGTAGAAAGACCTTGCGAAATAGTTTAAAAAGTTTTGATTTACCCGATAATCTAAGGGAAGATATTATATTTGGCAAACGCCCGGAACAACTAGGTTTCCGGGAATTTATCGATTTGACCCTTAAAATTCAGCCGTATGCAATTCCAAATCAGCAGTGAATTAATTGAGAAAATACAGTTTCTTGTTGCCGAAGAGAATAACGAGGAATTGTTACTGCACCTTGAAGATGTGCACCACGCTGATATTGCCGAAATTATTACCGAACTTTCTCTGGAAGAAGCCACTTATGTGGTTAAGCTCTTAGATAGCCAGAAAACTGCTGAAGCTCTAATGGAGCTGGAAGAAGGGGTTCGTGAGCGTATTTTAGATACGCTTTCGGCTAAAGAAATTGCCGAAGAGCTGGAGGAAATGGATACCGATGATGCGGCCGATATCATTTCTGAACTTTCTCTCGAACGTCAGCAAAATGTGATCGCAGAACTGGTAGATGAGGAACACGCCGATAATATTGTAGAGCTCCTTCGTTATGATGAAGATTCAGCCGGTGGTCTTATGGCTAAAGAGCTGGTGAAAGTACAGGAGAGCTGGAGTGTGACCGGTTGTATGACAGAGATGCGTGAGCAAGCCGAAAATGTGACCCGGGTTCATTCTATCTATGTAGTTGACAGCAAAAATAAATTAAAAGGGCGTCTTTCCTTAAAAGATTTACTTACCGCACCAAGTCACGCGAATATTAGCGATGTATATATTCCGCAGGTAGATTTTGTAAATGTGCATACCGAAGGCGATGAAGTAGCTCGAATTATGCAAAAGTATGACCTGGAAGCTATTCCTGTAGTAGATGAAATGGGGCGCCTGGTTGGAAGAATTACTATTGATGATATTGTTGATTTTATAAAAGAAGAAGCCGAAAAAGATTACCAAATGGCTTCGGGTATTTCTGAAAATGTAGAGGCCGATGATAGCATTTTAAGATTAACAAGAGCTCGTTTACCCTGGCTGGTACTGGGACTTTTTGGTGGACTGGGCAGTGTTTATATTATGAAAGGTTTTGAAGAAGCCCTGGAACAATTCCCAATTTTATTCTTTTTTACGCCTTTAATCGCGGCAATGGCAGGAAATGTTGGTGTACAATCCAGTGCTATAATTGTTCAGGGACTTGCGAATGATAATTTGCGTGGTAGCTTATTACAGCGTTTAATAAAGGAAGTAGGGCTTAGTTTGATCAATGGGGTTGCATTAGGAATTCTGGTTATTTTGTTCGGGTTAATCGTAGGGCAGGATCAACTGGTAAGCATAACTATAGCTGCATCTTTACTTTCAGTAATTATCGTTGCCGCTTTAGTAGGAACTTTTGTACCTATCATTTTAAATAAACAGGGTATTGATCCTGCTATTGCTACGGGACCTTTTATTACCACTAGTAATGATATCTTCGGGATTTTTCTCTTTTTCTATATTTCTAAATTAGTGCTTGGTTTTTAAGTTAAGCGCTTCAGGTTTCCCATTGCAAAAATCATTCTTTAACTTTGCGCGCTCGTAATAAAAGTACCTCGGATAAGAATTGGGGGAGATTAATTTAAAAACTAAATTAGGCTGTTCAAATCGTCATCCTGAACTTGTTTCAGGATCTAAGATTTTAGAAGCTGAATACATCCCGAAGCGTCGGGACAGCTTGACTTGAAAAATTTTAATACAGCCTCATAAAATCTCACATAGTGAGTAAACAAAGATGAAACCGCCATCATTTCTACATAATTATTCCATTTTTTAAACTTAATTAATGTAACGAGGGAAGCCTGTTTTTTGCTTTCTCCCAGCGAGCGTTATTTTATAAAAATTAAAAACTCAATCTAGAGCAATGATTATTTTACATTCAGATACCAATCATCCAACCTTAATCAAACAATTGCAGGATGCCGGGCATCAAAATATCGAAGGTTACAGCCAGTCTCGTGAAGAAACATTGGAGAATCAGCATTTGTACGATGGAATTGTGATTAGAAGTCGCTATACCATAGATCGTGAATTTATAGATGCTGCACCCAATTTAAAATTTATCGCACGAGTAGGAGCAGGTCTCGAAAATATTGATGTTGAGTACGCCGAAGAACACGGAATCACATTATTTTCTGCCCCTGAAGGAAACCGAAATGCCGTTGGAGAACATACCCTGGCAATGCTACTTTCTCTTTTCAATAAATTAAATAAAGCCGATAGGGAAGTTCGGGATGGCCTTTGGCACCGTGAAGAAAACAGAGGCCTGGAATTAGACGGAAAAACCGTAGGAATCGTTGGCTATGGAAATATGGGAAAAGCCTTCGCTAAAAAACTTCGCGGATTTGACGTTGAAGTAATTTGCTACGATATTAAGGAGGGCGTAGGCGATGAACACGTTCGCCAGGTATCTTTAGAAGAATTTCGAGAGAAATGCGATGTGGTGAGCCTACACACTCCCTGGACACCTGAAACCGACCAAATGATCAACAAAGAATTTATTGATGCTTATAAAAAGCCATTTTGGTTTATCAATACCGCTCGCGGTAAGAATGTAGTGACCGCAGATCTTGTAGACGCATTAAAAGGCGGTCGTGTACTTGGCGCGGGGCTTGATGTTTTGGAATACGAAAAGGCTTCTTTTGAAAGTCTTTTTTCTAATAAAAAGAATGTTTCCTTAAGTATAGAAAATCAAATTCCGGATGCTATGCGCGAACTTATGTTTTTGAATAACGTGATATTAAGTCCGCACGTTGCAGGTTGGACCACAGAGTCTCACGAAAGACTGGCGAGTGTAATTGCCGGAAAAATTATTGATGAATTTGGGAAAGGAGAAGAAAAGTAATTCTTCCTTGGCCAAAATAGTTAAACCTCACAGGTCTCGAAACCTGTGAGGTTTTTTATGATGTGACGTCATTCTGAATTTATTTCAGACCCTAAGACCTTAAAGTTTTTATTCCTTGTAACAGCAAGTTTTTTGTCATTGTGATCCCTATTTTTATTGAGAGAAACAATCTGCAATTTGGAAAAATCAAACCAAAGATTACTTCACTTCGTTCGTAATGACATATATTATTTTTGAAAAATCATTTTTAACATTGATTTCAAGCTTAAATTCAATTATCGTATTTTCATAAAAATAAACTAGGAAAATATGGATAAAAGAGTCACGGGAATTGGGGGTGTTTTCTTCAAAACCAAAGATCCAAACACGGTAAAGGAGTGGTATAGCAAGCATCTTGGCTTAAATACAGATCAATGGGGGTGCACATTTTGGTGGATGGACGAGAACGGGAATAAATGTTCTACCCAGTGGAGTCCTTTCAAAGAAGAGACCGAATACTTTAAGCCTTCAGATAAAGATTTTATGATGAATTATCGCGTGGAAGATCTTGAAGAATTACTGAAGACTTTAAAGGAAGAAGGAGTTGAAGTTATGGATGAAATCCAGAAAGTAGAAGAGGGGAAATTCGGTTGGATAATGGATCTGGAAGGAAATAAAATAGAACTTTGGGAGCCTAATGACGAGGCTTTTTTATAAAATTTTAGAGTTTCTCCCTTTTTTACAAGGGGAGGTGCCGATAGGCGGAGGGGTTGTTTTATCTACACTTATTTTTCAGGAATAAAAATGGGCTATAAATTTTTTATAAATCATATTAATCGTAATATTGCGATATAACAATATTTAAAATTATGAAAACTTCAGAACTATTCGATTTACTCAAATCTCACCAGGAAAAACCACTGCTTTTTGAATATGCACCTAATCTGCTGGTGGGAGCTAATTATCATATTACCGAGGTAAAACATTTAAAAATCGACTCGGTAGATTGTGGGGCAGGGACCGATGCCTGGAATGAAACTATTATTCAGCTATGGGAGAGTCCGGAAGAAATTGGGAAAACCGAATTTATGAAGGTATCTAAAGCCATTGCAATCCTGGACAGGGTAGGCCAGATGAAAGCTTATGAATTGGAAGCTGAGGT
>DATFJA010000271.1:0-14766 GCA_035269545.1 Salegentibacter sp. | reverse complement strand
ACGCGTTCTATTGTAGAATTTTCAGGCATAACCAATTCGATATCCAGCTTAAAGATTCTGGCTACCATGGCCAGCGCGATTCCCGTATTACCGCTAGTGGCTTCAATAAGCCTGGTGTCCTGGGAAATCTCGCCCCTATCTAATGCGCTTTTAATCATATTATAGGCCGCGCGGTCTTTTACACTTCCGCCTGGATTTTGACCTTCAAGCTTAAAATAAAGTTTAACCTTTGGATTTTTAACTAAAGTTTGCGCTTTTACCAAAGGGGTATTTCCTATTAAGTCTAATATGGAATCATTCATTACTTACTGGTATTTTTAATATTGATTTGAGGAGTGTGCGAAACCATCGAGTTTTTAGGGACGGAAGCCGTTAGCCACACATTTCCTCCAATGACGCTGTTGGCCCCTATAGTCGTTTCTCCTCCAAGAATAGTGGCGTTAGCATATATTGTAACATTTTTTTCAATGGTAGGGTGTCTTTTAATATTCTTTAAGTTGCGATCTACGTAGAGTGCTCCAAGGGTAACTCCCTGGTAGATTTTTACATTATCTTCTATTACCGCAGTTTCTCCTATCACTACTCCTGTAGCGTGATCTATAAAAAAAGGGGTACCTATGTGGGCTCCGGGATTGATATCGGTCCCCGTAAGTCCGTGGGCACACTCAGCCATTAAACGTGGAACGAGTGGAAGACCGAATTTATAAAGCTCGTGACTAAAACGGTAAGTAGCAATAGCAAAAAATCCCGGGTAAGAAAGAATTACTTCCTCTATAGAATTTGCCGCAGGATCGTTCTCTGAAATTGCCTTAGCATCTGTCTTGAGTTTTCTTAGAATTCCCGGTAGTTTATCTATATACTCCTCCCAAATATCTCTACAAGGCGTATCAGGATTCCAACATACCAAATCTGCTAATTCTTCGAAATCTTCTCCTAGTTTCTTAATATTCTCTTCTACCGGTGTTTCTTCATCAAACAGCGTGTAGAATAGATTATTGGTGAAAGCTTCAGTTTTCTCCTTTATACTGAATTTTAAATTCGGTAGAGTTTTCTGTGCTTTAATTTTCTCTATAACTTCCTTGTAACTCATTAAAAATGCTATTTAAGAATGCTAAGCCTTGTTTTATTTCAAATGTAAACAATAGCAAATCAAATTATATTTAAATTATTATAAATGCTTTCAATGGGCTGATATAATTTCTATTAAAATCTGATTTTATAGAAATAGAAAACGAAATCAGCATCACCACAATTAACTACAAACCAGATTATTGTAATTCTATTCTTCACGTGATCATAGTTCAAACCTAGGTAGTTTAGAAAATGTAAACGTAAAAAAAAAGCCTAATCAATCCGAATCTAACAATTCCCCAGTGAAACAAGAGAAAGCCCATAAAATATGTTATTCTAATTTTAAAAGAAAATGCTTTTGAGTCACCTCAACAATATGATTATTCTAATTAAATTGAATTTAGCGAGCTAGGCTTCTAATTTATTCAACTGTAAGCTTACCTTTGCAGCTTTTTGAAAATTGATAGAAAGCATTTTGAAGGATTATTTTTATTTTCTACGCGGAAACTTTAAAAAAGTTAGTTTTGGGTGGTTGCTCACCTTCCTCTCCAGTTTTGGTCAAACTTTTCTTATTTCGTTGTATGTTCCGGAAATCGTTAAAGCCTTTGCCATTACCGAAGGAACCTTTGGTGCCATATATGCCGGTTGTACCGTAGCAGCTTCAATAATTATGCTAAGCGTTGGTCACACCGTAGACCATAAACCGGTAAAAAAAGTAACTGCCTTTACAGTCTTAAGCCTTGGATTATCCAGTATTTTACTCGGACTTTCCTATCATGTTGCAGTACTTTTTGTCGCTTTAATCGGGCTTAGATTATGTGGCCAGGGTTTAATGAGCCACATAAGTATGACCATTATCTCTAAGTATTTTGACAAAAATCGTGGAAAAGCACTTAGTATTTCTTCATTAGGTTATTCTATGGGTGAAGCTGTTTTCCCAATAATTATCACATCAATTATCGCTTTTTTCGATTGGAGAATTGCGGCAATTGTAAGTGGTGTGGCATTACTACTTTATTTAATAAGGTTAAAGTTTACCAATCTTTTAGATTTTGACAAGCAACTTTCTATAGAAGGCAAGCCATCTACCTGGTCGCTTTTAAAAGATTATAAAGGTGTAGTTTTCGATAAGCGATTTGGAATAATGATGCCTGCGAGTTTTATTTTGAGTTTCACTAATACTGCTATCTTCTTTTATCAATATGTTTTTGTTGAAGATAAAGGATGGTCACCACAACTCTACGCAACATTTTTCACAGTTTATGCGATCTCCAGGTTTTTATTTTCGCTTCTCGGCGGAACCTGGGTTGATAAATTCAGTGCTAAAAAAATGTTCAGGGTTTATCTTATTCCAATGACATTAGGTTTAATTCCTTTCGCTTTAATGGATAGCATCATTGGGGCACTTCTATTTTTAATTACTGCAGGAATTACCACAGGAATGGCAGGCACAGTTAAAACTTCCCTCATTGCCGAGATCTACGGTACTGAGAAAATGGGAGCAATAAGAAGTGTCTTTACAATGTTTATGGTAATTAGTACCGCATTAGGACCTTTGCTGGTGGGGTTTATGATAGATGGTAATTTCGATTTTAGCACTATCATACTACTCTTATTTGCAGCAATGCTATTGATTGGCTTAAATTCCCAACGCATAAAAAATGTTACCAGAGTCTCAACGCTTTAAGGTGAAAGATCCTTTCAAGGTTTTGAATTCTTCAATAATGATGTGATACCAATAATCGTTAGAAGGAAGAGGCCGACCGTTTAGGCTGCCATTCCATTTAAAATTCTCACCGGCTCCTGCCTTTAATAATTTTCCATAGCGATCAAAAATTCTTATTTCTGAAGAAGGGAAATATTCCAGGCCGTTGATGCTGAATGTATCATTATAACCATCTGCATTTGGCGTAATAAATTTAGGAATAACAATATGAGGAAATTCCGTTTTAACGGTATTACAACCTGAAAGATCTCGCATAAAAATTGTATAAATTCCGCCGGAAACAGCAGTAAATATATTTGAAGGTTGATAAGAATTCCCGTCTAAAGAATATTCAAAATCACCTTCGTTAGCCGGTGTTACGATAATACTCCTTAAATCGGACTCAACGCTTTCTATCGCCGCAATATCTACCTGCTTAACTTCAAAATTCTTTGTGGTAGAACAACCTTCAGCAGTGGTAATAATCACGCTATAATTCCCGGGTGCAGTTATTTCAATTCGTTCGTTAGTCTCGCCGGTAGACCATTCATAGGTAAGGCCGGGAATACCGGCTTCAATAATAAGATTTCCGCCATCACAAAGCTGTAAAACTTCATCTTCCACCTGCGGACTTTCATTTATAGTGAAATTAATGGCCGTTCGTGAACTGGGCTGACAATCAAAACCTTCGTTTATAGCTTCAATATAATATATTCCTTGTGTTTCTGGCAAATAGGAATCGGTATTTTCGGCGATAAGGTTATTACTTTCATCATACCAATTGGCGGTTTCATCTTCTTCAACTTCCACTTGTAATTCAGGAATTTCATCGTCGCTACAAATACTAACATTGCCATCACTTTCAGGTGGTTCTGGAGTTTCTAGAATATTCACTGTAAAAATCTCAGAAACAGAACTGCATAGATTGGTGTTTAAATTAACAGGATCTTCGGCCACCTTCACTCTATAATACCTGGTATTACTCAAAGAAGGTGTATTAAAAATCTCATTGTTTTCCCCGGGTATATTACTCCAGTTTTCATTATCAAAACTTTCCTGCCATTGATAAGCATGCGAGTTATAAACCGAAAAATCTGGCGTAGCTTCAAGGCTAAGACTTACCGGAGCGTCTTCAGCGCAAACATCTAATCGGTTATTAGCATTTTCTGAAGTAACCGTGGTAAGATCGCCGCAAGATCTAAAGATTATATCGTCTATGGCCAAATCGTTTCCACAGCCTCCAATTCCGTTATTATACATTTTAAGAATTACAGCCTCCTGCCCTACTTCAGTTTGAAAGGTAAGTGCATATTGCTCCCATTCAGGAGAATTTTGTGAGGGAATATTCCCGGTATTTCCTTCTTTTAATAGATTAGAATCGGTTTCGTCCCAGATCTCAAAACGAACATTTATAGGAATTCCGCCATTGTCGCACACCATGCTGGAACGATCGTAAATATTCATTAAAAATGCTGAAAACTCATAGGTGGTGTTCTCGCAAAGTCCGGTAATTTCTGTCTGGTAAAAAAGTCCGGAAGTAAATGAAGCATTTACAATTAAAGCATTGCGGTTAGACACTGTATTTGGGGGTAAACTGGAATGCCAGGAAGTAATAAAATTTCCGATTTGATTGGAGACGGTATATTCGCCATCCTGGGGATCCTGATTCACGTAAATATAATTGGTAGTTCCGGGAGGCAGTTCTGAAGCTGCTTCAAAATCTTCGTGAAATATGGGATCGCCTTTGCTCCCTTCACAGAATCCTAACTGGCCATAACCAGAAGCACTTAAAAATAATAAAGCAAAAAGAAGATAAACTTTCATCAGCTTATAAAATCAATCTTAAAATGAAAATTCACCAACAGCTTAAAATTTCGTGTTGCAATTTATTGTGTCCAGCGTCTTGCTGGTTTCATTTTCTCAAAAGTACGTAATTACGGCGTGTCTTGAAATTGCATTTCAATTTTTTCAAACCGGTAAGTATTAGGCCAGTTTTGCCTTTCGGCCTCGGCAGCAATTTTTAGTATTCTAAGTTTAAAATCTACTAAAATTCCTTCTTGCAGAATAAACTTCACGGCTTCTTCAAAAGATTTGAAAATGCTTTTACAGAACGCCTCTTTCAAATTGCTCTTTTCTTCAGCAAAGGTTTGGGCAATTTCAATATTAAATAGCATTAGATCTGCCGTTAAGTGCGGATCTACGCCAAGTTGGCGAAAATGTTTAATTTCTTTCTGAGCTACAGATCTCCGGGCTTTTGGTTTACGCCTTGTTTCCGGAAAATATTCTTTTGAGATCTTTAGTTTAGACTTCCGCATTAACTCTTCTTCCCTCGGATTAAAAACAAAGTCATAAAAAACTTTCACCGGCTTAAAGCGCTCATAAAGGCCTACAATCTGTTCTTCTAATTGCTCTTTGTCTAAATCCTGAAGATATTTTTTTAACTGGCGTTTACTCATTTAGCTGAATTTTGTCTTCGCTATGGTTTTTTGAAGATTTTCCGAGATTTCTAGCAACCATTGTACCTGGCTGCTTACTAATTGCGCTTCCTGTAATCTTAATTGCACATCTTTCTGTGCGTTTTCTGAGTTTTCCTTTAACTGATTTTCTCTTTCTGCCAGCAGGCTTTTATAGGTTTTGAGCAAAGCTGAAGCCGCCTTATCTGTTCGGGCCGAATCAAGATCTTTCAACTCCCTGGTTTCCTCCAGACCTTTCTTAGCATTTTCTAGATTTGTACAAATATGAGATACAAAAACCTCAAAATTTTTAGATGCGGCGGTAGTTTTATGATTTTGAATAAAAGTACCCAAAGAGGCTAATGCAGAAAGGAAAGTCTGATTTAAGCCTACAATTTTATAAAGTTGACCCAATTCTTTTTGTTTGTATTTTGGCTCTTGAGTCATTCTTTGAAAAGAAGCACTTAAATTGCCCATTTCCAAAAAAGCTTTTTTCCTGGAAAGTTTATAAGAAGTTGGTAAACTTCCTTTTTCGTGATAAAATTTATCAATTTCTTTCAGGTATTTTTTATTAGCACTAATACTTTCAATGATCACACTTTTAATGTGTTGTGATTCCCAGGCCGGCCAAAGTAGAAGGTTTCCCAGGGCTGCCAGGCCGGCACCCAGAATGGTATCTATAACCCTAAACTGAATTACATTGAAAACATCGGGTTTTAAAAGGGAGTAAATAAAAATAATACTTAGAGTAATAAATACCGCCGCGGTTCGATAATTGCGCTGTAACAACGAGAAGGCCAGCGTAAGCGAAAACAGGCCAAGAATTCCATAAACAATCGGATTTTTAATTATAAAAACGATACCCAAAGCGATTACGGCACCTATTAGCGTTCCTACAATTCGCTGTTTAGAACGGTCTTTTGTGAGCCCGTAATTGGGACGCATAATCACTACTATGGTGAGGATTATCCAGTAAGCATTTTCAAATGAAAAATATAATCCCAGGCTAAAACCTACCAGAACTACAATGGCAAGCCTGAGTGAATGTTTAAAAATTGGCGAACCAAAATTAAAGTTCTCTACGAGTAGTTTAGGATCATAATCTTGCGGAGTGATAAATTGTGAAACTTCTTTATTTTTTAATAAACCTGGTTCCCGAGTATCTAAATTATGTAAAACCCTTACTATGGTATTGATCTTTTGTCCTTGCTTTTCTAAGTAATCGAATAAATTTTGAAGCAAAAATGACTTTTCAGTATTTTCTGATGAAATAAGCACTCTCACTTCTTTAAAGTTTTGTTCTATTCCTTTTAAATACTCCCGGATTTCTTTGTTTGAAGATTCTTTTTTCTTTTCAATAATTACCGAAATTTCATCCAGCTGAAAAGCGATCTTTTTGATAAGATTCTTAAAGCGTTCAAGTAAATCCCGGTCTTCCCCAAGGACTTCGTCCATTTTTTTATAATCGACAGGATTAGCCATTGCCAGCTCTAAAATATCTACCAATTCTATAAAAATTAGCAATCTTTTACGAGCATAATTGGAGTTCCCGGAAGCACGCCTGGAAGTTATGAGTAAATTTCTAAGACTTTCGTGTTTTTCGTTAAGATCACTTTGAAGCAAGAATAATTTTTTCTGAAGCGTTTCTCTCTCGGCGGTTTCGGTAAGCAAGTGCGCCCTAGTTTTAAGGTATTGGGAAGTTAGCTCCAAACATTCGGCTAAAAGTTGTTCTGTATGATGTTTTGGGTAAAGGAAGGTCCAAAGATTACTTAAGAGTATATACCACAAACCTCCGCCTGTAATAAGAAGACCTCTTTCCCAGGGAAGAATTTCAGTAGAAATATTAGCAAAACTCAGCACGATTGCGAACAAACCTGCAAAAGCAACCAGGGAAGCTCTAAAACCATAAACAGCCAGGTATGCAATCCCAAACATTAAAATCCCTAAAAGTGGCAAAACAAGCCAAAGATGAGCTGAAGCGTAAGCCATAATTATGGAAACAATTCCCGCAAGGGAAGCCGCTAGAATAACTCCAATATTCCTGTGTCTAAAACTTCCGGGAATATCACTGGGCGAACTTAACAAAGCGCCCATCGCCAGGACGGTGCCTATTTCGAAATTCCCCATCCAAATAAACAACACTACAGGGAAACCTATGGCTACAGTAAGAACCATAGCTTTAGAAAAGTCGGTACTTCTTAAATATTTCAGGAATTCCTGCCAGTAATTGGGAATAATATTGGGCAAATCTTATGCTTTTATTTCGGTAAAGTTACGGTGTATTCTAGATTATATGCCATTCCTTTTAAAAATCATAACATTTACTCGATAATCAAGATTGAATGCTTCGTGAGCTTGCTCCGTAGTAGCTTACTAAAAAATTAATTTTGGTTCTTTTAGAGTTAATGATTTTAAGTTTAAATTAATAGTTGTGAGTTGCAGGGTTCTGATCTTCGCAGTAATTTAAACAGTAAATGAGGTTTTGAATTTTGAAAATATATTTTTCAAGATTTCTATTTTCAAATTATTAGCCTTAGAAAGGAAACCTTTAAAAAACATATAAAAGATGAATAAGAGCATACTATTAAAAAGCCGACCAAAGGGAAAGCCAGCGCTTTCAGATTTTGAAATTACCGAAATTGAAAAACCTTCACCAAAAGATGGAGAAATTTTATTGGATACGAAATATATTTCAGTAGATCCTTACCTACGCGGAAGAATGCGAGATGAAGAATCTTATATTCCTCCATTTGAATTGAACAAGCCCATAGAATCTATGTTGGTTGCTGAAGTCATAGAAAGTAAAAACAAGGATTTTAAAACCGGAGATGTTATAAGCGGAATGTTGAAATGGGAGCTTTTTCAAACTCACACAGGTGAGAATTTAAATAAGATTGACACTAACCTGGCCAAACCAAGCGCTTACCTGGGCATTTTAGGTTTAACAGGGCTAACCGCTCATTTAGCACTCAAACATATAGGAAAACCTGAAAAAGGAGAAACCCTGGTGGTTTCGGGAGCTGCCGGTGCAGTTGGAAGTGTAGCCGGGCAAATTGGGAAAATTAAAGGCTGTAGGGTTATTGGAATCGCGGGAAGCGATGAAAAAATTGATCATATAAAAGAGAAATTCGGTTACGATGAAGGTATCAATTATAAGGCCACTGAAAATATGCAAAAGGCAATTGAGAAAAATTGTCCCGATGGTGTAGATGTTTATTTTGACAATGTGGGCGGGGAAATTCTTGATGCCGTAATGATGAATATTAATCGTTTTGCTCGAATTATTAATTGCGGTGCGATTTCTATTTATAATGAAAAAGAAATGCCTACCGGACCTAGACTTGAAGGAATTATGATTAAAAAAAGTGCTTTAATGCAAGGCTTTTTAGTGCGTAATCATTTTGACGAATTTGAAAGTTCTATTAAAGAATTAGCGGGATGGTTAAATGAAGGAAAACTTAAATACGATGAAACTATTGTAAAAGGTTTCGATGAAACGCCACAGGCATTTTTAGATCTTTTTGAAGGAAAAAACACCGGAAAAATGGTGGTTGAAGTTTAGGAAGGAATCTTAAAAATTGGAAATGAGAAAGAGATTGTTAGAAAAGTTTTTTTAATCGTCATCCTGAATTCATTTCAGGATCTAACTTGTAATAATTAAAACATATTAGAAGCTGAAAACAAGTTCAGCTTGACAACCAAACTTTTCTAACAATCTCCTTTAAATAGTAAGAAGTTAAATCTATTGCTCCTGATCTGTTGGCATGATATAAACATCGTTGACATTAGCTCTCTTTGGCTGACTTAAAGAATAATAGATTGCCTCAGCAATATCTTCTGCTTGTAATGGAGTTAATTCTTTAAACATTGGCTCCTTATCTTTTTTGATCTCATCATCTGTAATGGTATCTGTTAATTCCGTAGATACAAATCCGGGATCTATAGAAGTTACGTTAATTCCATAATGGGGAGCTAATTCAGCTCTAAGCCCTTCGGTAAACATTCTTACCGCGGCTTTGGTAGCACAATAAACGGCTCCACCCGGATAATATTTGTGCGCTGCACTAGAAGAAATATTAACGATATTTCCACTTTTTTGTTCCATCATAGTTGGTAGAACTGCAGAAACACCATTAGTCACTCCTTTTATATTTACATCTATCATCTTATCCCACTCATCGGTATGTAAATTCTTAACGTAAGAAAGCGGCATTAGACCGGCATTATTTATAATTCCGTCGATACTTCCAAATTCTTCTAAAGTTGAGGAAACAACCTTTTTAAAATCTTCTTTCTTAGTAACATCGGCAGGAACTACTAAAGCCATTCCACCATTTTTTACGATCTCATCTTTCAAAGAATTCAATTTATCTTCACGACGTGCACTCAATACTACATTAGCGCCTTCCTGAGATAATTTTTTAGCGGTAGCTTCTCCAATTCCACTTGAAGCTCCAGTTATAATTATTGTTTTTCCCTTAATACTCATAGTTACTTTTTTTTGATTCACTCTAATTTAGAGTACTCCATAATAACCACCCAGCATTTTTTAATTTTTAGTATGGGTTTAACGGCATAGCCTAACATCCATCAATTTTAGAACAAGAAAGCTCTTAAAAAATTGGGATACTTAGTCTTTAAGATATTCGGTGATTTCTTTCATTGTAAGCCTGGCACTTCGGCCAACTCCAATTAAAGTTGCCGAAGCATAGCCGGTCCAGCCACCATAACCTACCAGCCAAAGTCCTTTAGTATTTTTGGCTCTGGTCCCGTCGGTTTTAATTTTACCTTTAGCATCGGTATCTGCAATATTATTTAAAAGATCAGTAGCGTAATGAAAGCCGGTACACCATATTATAAGGTCAAAATCTTCTTTAGCTCCATTTTCCCAAATTACGCCACTCTTGGTGAACTCGGTGATACTCCCTTTGGTTTTAAGCACTCCCCTTTTCCGGGCTTCCTTAACTGTGGGCACCATAACAATATTTCCAAGGTTATAAGCTGCGGGGTTAAATTTCTTTCCTTCCTTTTCGGCTTTATATTTTGCAGTGGCCACATTAAAAAGTACTCTGCCATCTACATCATCGGGCAAATATTCTGGATCTTTTAAAGTAGCCCAACTGGTATTCGCCACTTTAGAAACTTCAGCTAAAATTTGTGCTCCGGAGTTTCCTTCCCCTACGATAAGCACTTTCTTATTCTCAAGGTCATCTGTATTTCTATATTGAGCCGAATGAATTTGTTTTCCGCGGAAAATATCTATTCCTTTTATCTTTGGAATAAAAGGCGCCTTCCAGGTCCCGGTTGCTGAAATTACTGTTTTTGCTGAAAATTCTCCTGCTGAAGTTTTAAGTTTAAAAACACCAGATTCTTTTGTTACATTTTCCACTTTTACCGCACGCTTAACAGGAAAATCATAACGTTCTTCATACTTGCACAGATAATTAATTACGTGATCTTTTGGCGGAAATCCATCCTCGTTCTTAGGCATTAGCCAACCAGGCAGCGAGGAATGATCTGCCGGAGAAAAAAGCCTTAAAGAGTCCCAGGTTTTTTGCCAGGCACCACCGCAGTTTTCCTGCTCATCGAGAATTAAATAATTCAGTTTTGTCCTTCTTAAATAATAAGCGCAGGCGAGTCCGCTTTGGCCACCACCAATTATTATTACGTCGTAAATTTCAGCCATTATGCTAATTTTTCTTTAGGATAATATTTCTGTTTTAACCAAAACGCTACACTTACCAAACCAATTAAAACCGGAACTTCAACCAGGGGTCCAATTACACCGGCAAAAGCCTGGCCGCTGTCTATTCCAAAGACAGCAATTGCTACGGCAATAGCGAGTTCGAAATTATTCCCGGTTGCGGTAAAGGAAATGGAAGCATTCTGCTTATATCCTGCTCCATAATATTTAGAAACAAAAAAGCTTATAAAAAACATCAATATAAAATAAACTATCAGCGGAATAGCAATTAAAACAATATCTATTGGGATTTCTACGATGGTTTCACCTTTAAGGCTGAACATCACTAAAATTGTAAATAAAAGTGCGATAAGTGTAATCGGAGAAACTGCCGGAAGAAACTTTTCTTTATACCAAGCTTCTCCTTTGGCTCTAACCAGGAACAATCGACTTAAATAACCCGCCAGAAAAGGAATCCCGAGGTAAATAGCCACGCTTTCGGCAATTGTACCTATAGAAATATCTACAATAGCACCTTCAAACCCAAAATATGGCGGTAAAACGGTAATGAAAATCCAGGCATAGAAACTATAGAAAAACACCTGAAAAATGCTATTTAAGGCAACCAAACCGGCTCCATATTCGCTGCTGCCCTCGGCGAGATCGTTCCATACCAAAACCATAGCGATACACCGCGCAAGACCAATTAGAATAAGACCAACCATATATTCGGGATGATCCTGAAGAAAAAATATAGCCAGAAAAAACATCAATATGGGGCCTATAATCCAGTTTAATAATAAGGAGACGCTAAGAATTTTTACATTCTTAAAGATGCTGGGTAAATATTTATAATTCACTTTAGCTAAGGGCGGATACATCATCAAGATTAATCCAATGGCGATAGGAATATTGGTAGTGCCAACACTATAAGAATCAATAATGCCGGCGCTTTGCGGCGTATAGTACCCTATAGCTACCCCGATAAACATTGCCAGGAAAATCCATAGTGTTAAATATTTATCGAGAAAACCCATTTTTTTTCGAGCCATAACTAGATATAATTTTTATTTAGTAAACTACTTGGCAGCAAGCTCACGAAGCATTATTATTGAAAAATATAATTTTATTTCGAGGCATCCCGACTCTTCGGGACGCAGCATTTAATTTCGATTATCGAGTAAAAAGATTTGAAATTTTGCAGTAGAGAAACACTGCGTTGTTTTTTATTTATAGTGAGTTAGCAACACTCATTTTTGTTTGGAATATGAGTATTTAGAAAACTGTGAAAAAGCTGTTTTACCTCGGTCCATTTTTCAGTATTAATGCAATAGCAAACTCGAGTACCTTCAATATCACCTTGTATCAAGCCAATATTCTTTAATTCTTTTAAATGTTGTGAAATGGTAGGTTGCGCGAGCCCAACTTCCTGCACCAGGTCTCCGCAAATACAAGACTTTGATTTTATAATTTCCTGTAGAATCGCAATTCTTGCAGGATGACCCAAAACTTTGGCAATTCCAGCGAGTTCGTTTTGAGAAGTGGTAAATATTTCAGATTTGGTAAGACCCATTTTGTAATTGTTTATTGCAATATTACGATAAAAGAAAAGATAAAAAAAGAGGCTGTCTGGAAAGTTCTTAAAATTGTCATCCTGAATTTATTTCAGGATATAAAATGTTAATAATTTAAGAAGCTGAAACAAGTTCAGCTTCTTAAATTATATTTTTCAAACAGCCTCAATTTCTAATTTCTTAAAAAATTATTTCTGAGGTGGTTGCGATGGCCTTACCTCTATCTTACTTGGTAGGGTACGCTTATTCATTTTTAGTAGATCTACCACTAATTCCCCGATATCTTCCGGTTGAATTTTCCAGGCATCTTTTTCATTTGGGGTGTGATCATTAAAATGAGTGGCTACAGAACCCGGCATAATGGTGCTCACATTAATTCCTTTTTGTCGAAGATCTAACATTACCGCCTGGGTAAATCCTGTTAAGCCAAATTTACTGGCGTTATAAGCAGCTCCACCGGCAAAAAAGTTAGTTCCCGCAAGACTGGAAATAGTAATAAGATATCCTTTAGATTTTTCTAAAGCAGCTAAACTGGACTTAACGCTATAAAAAACTCCGGTAAGATTGGTGTCTATCGTTTCCTGCCATTTCTCTGGAGATAATTCATCTATAGATCCAAAATGCCCAATTCCGGCATTTGCAACCATTACATCAAGTTGTCCGAATTTATCTACTGCAGCTTTTACTGCTTTTTCCTGACTTTCATAATTTCTAACATCGGCCTCAAGGCCTAAGGCATCGGTTGCGCTTAATTCCCTGGCGGCTTTTTCAGCAGCTTCTTTAGATCTACTTGTAATGGCCACTTTCATTCCCAAATCTAAAAGCGATTGGGCCACGCCGTAGCCTATTCCTTTACTACCGCCGGTGATAAATGCAACTTTTCCTTTTAATGAACTCATAGTATTTCTTATTTTTCGATTGAGTTAAAGCTACTAAACAATGCTATTTTGCTGAAATCTTTAGAACTAAGATATTGTTAATTTTAAACCGAATGAAACTTCTTGGTTCACAATGCCATTATTTCTATAATTTAATTTATCATTTAGCTATATACATACTTAACAACTTATCTTTAGCTTGATGATTTTGCGCTTAATTTCTTTGTTAAAATGTTTTATAAAACCACGAAAGCAGTACATTTGCAAAAAATAGTATAACCTGATTAATTTATTTTCTCTTGAATAATATTAAAGCCCAAAAATTACTCAATAAGATTCAGCGTGATTTAATGCGCAACGGAATTATTACCAACACTTTGGTAAACGACCTGAAAGAATTAAGACCCCTTGTAGTAGAAGAAGGGCAGCCTTTGTTGGCTAAAGTAATCAGGTTAACCTATGAACACGTAGATGCTTACGATTCTTTTAATATCGCCATCCCTGGAGATGACCCGGTAGAAGAAGGAGAAGAAGCACCGGTACAGGAAGAAA
Source organism: Salegentibacter sp. (assembly GCA_035269545.1). Lineage (GTDB taxonomy): Bacteria > Bacteroidota > Bacteroidia > Flavobacteriales > Flavobacteriaceae > Salegentibacter. The sequence goes on along the minus strand of DATFJA010000271.1, from coordinate 850 downwards.
CAACCGGGCAGGAAAGCCTGGATTATTTACTTTCTCTTATGGCCGACCCTTCCAACCGTGTAAATGAAATTGAACTGCGGGAATACGTTAACGCTTTCAATGAATATGCTGAAGAAAATTAGATCGTAGCTCTTTAAAAAAGATTACGGCCTGATGTTTGAATATCGGCATTAAGAGCTTATTGAAATCCCTCAGTAAGATTTTTTTGGAATAAGTCCACAAGGCATTAAGTTGAGATAACGATAAGGTCGGTTTAATCCCCGATGCCTTCGCGTCTCACTTAGTGAATAAATTGCTAAAGGAGAATTTGATGAAGAAAGATGCGAAATCTAAAAAGAAGTCGCGAATACGCTTACTACACCAGTATTATAGTTATACAGGTTTTTACAGTTTTGTTTGGAATAGCGTAAAGAAGGCAATTCTACCTATCGTATTATTTGTAGCTGCACTTTGGGCTATAGATAGGTATGTTCTTGATATAGAACAAATGTTGGTTACGGTGACCGAAACTTATTCTCCGTTAGGGATTATTAGCGTTTTCTTTGCTTCAGAATCTTTATTGGGTTTAATTCCTCCAGAATTATTCATCGCCTGGTCTGGTAAATCTGCCAGCCCTATTTTGTACCTTTCTTTATTAGCCCTTGCATCTTATTTGGGCGGAGTCATATCTTACTTTATTGGAAGATGGATGACCAAAATTCCTGCGGTACACGAAGCTATTGAAGTAAAAATGGCTCAGCATATTAAAAACACCCGAAAATGGGGTGGATTCCTAATTATTGTAGGAGCTTTATTACCTATACCTTTTGCAATGACTAGTATTGCCGCGGGTATTATAAAATTCCAATTC